>CAILFU010000201.1 GCA_903833595.1 uncultured Pseudomonadota bacterium | reverse complement strand
CTCTACTTTGAGATTACTAATACCGGTACGGGCTTTTTCTGCCGCTTCATACTGGAGTAAAAATTCACCATGATTATTTTGCAAGGCGCGTAATTCATCGAGCTCAGCATCATAACCATCGGCAATCACACCACCCTCACGTAGCACGACACTCGGTTCTGGCCTAATCGCGCTGTTTAGCAAATTCACCACCTCATGCGGCGCATGAAGATGGGTTGCCAAGGTGTGTAGCATGTGAGCCTGCAAGCCTTGTAACTGAGTTTGCAATAAAGGCAGTTGCTGTAAGCTCATCAGCAAGCCAGACAAATCTCGTGGTCGTGCTGTTTTTAAAGCAATACGTGCGGTCATGCGTTCTATATCACCTACGGCTTTAAACGGCGCATTGAGGTTCGCGTAGTGCTGATGTTGCATGAGCTCATCCACGGCCTCATGGCGCGCAATGACCGCATGACGGTCACGAAGCGGATGATGCAACCAATGCCGCAATAAGCGCGAACCCATGGCTGTTTGCGTGGTATTGAGTAGTGAATATAGGGTGGGTGCAGCTTCACCACGTAAGGTGAGATCAATTTCTAAATTACGGCGGGTGGCCGCATCTAGCTGAATATAGGCACTGGTGCTTTCTACTGTTAAAGCGTTGATATGTGGCAAGGTGGTACGCTGGGTATGCTTCACATAATCGAGTAGCGCCCCCGCCGCACAAATGGCGACTTTAAGGCCCGCACAGCCAAAGCCATTGAGGTCGTAAGTATTAAGTTGTTTGTTGAGGGTATTGAAGGCTGAATCAAAATCAAACTGCCACGGGCTTAAGCGTTTTTTTGCAACCTTGCTTGAACCTAAGGCCGCATGCTGAAAATCATCCGCCAGTAAAATCTCACTCGGGGCAATGCGTTCCAACTCTTGCCCTAGCATGCCAATGGCAATTTCACTCAATATGAAGGTGCCTGCCGCCAAGTTTAAGCGCGCTAAGCCTATCAGGCCATCGGCTTGAAAAATACTTAATAGCTGATTGTCGCGTGATTCATCTAAAAGGGCAGTATCGGTGAGAGTGCCTGGCGTTAAAATGCGCGCCACTTGTCGCTCAACGGGGCCTTTGCTGGTGGCAGGGTCGCCGATTTGTTCGCAAATCGCCACGGCCTCACCCAGCTTAGCAAGCTTGGCTAAGTAGCCTTCTGCCGCATGGTAGGGCACACCGGCCATCTTAATCGGCTGACCGTTACTGCTGCCTCTTTGCGTGAGGGTAATGCCTAATAGGCGCGAAGCTTTTTCAGCATCTTCAAAGAAAAGTTCGTAAAAATCTCCCATACGATAAAACAGCAACATATCA
Organism: uncultured Pseudomonadota bacterium; assembly: GCA_903833595.1. Classification (GTDB taxonomy): domain Bacteria; phylum Pseudomonadota; class Gammaproteobacteria; order Burkholderiales; family Methylophilaceae; genus Methylotenera. The sequence continues at coordinate 6,470 of CAILFU010000201.1, read as the reverse complement.
GGATGTTGTGCTTTAAGGCCAAGATACTGGCGCATCATGGGCGTATGTTGCGTTAACTCAGAAGTAAGTAAACCTTCAGGCTGCATATGGGAAACTGACCGATACCCTGCAAATAACTTAAGTGACCGCCGTTTATTTCGGGCTTTTTAGGTCATCAGTTAAATGGGGGGCTAGGGTTTGTAGCATTTGTGCAAATACTTTTGGATTTGCGGCCACAATATTGCCGGTTTTAAGCCAAGACTCATTGCCTTCAAAATCCGCCACAATCCCGCCGGCCTCTTGCACAATTAAACCACCTGCGGCGATATCCCAAGTGGATAGGCCGATTTCCCAAAAGCCATCGTACCAGCCGGCGGCCACGTAGGCTAAATCTAAAGCGGCTGAGCCAGGGCGACGAATACCGGTAGTTTTTTTAATCATGTCTTTTAACATGGCTAAATAGGTATCTAGATGGGTAAAGTCACGGAACGGAAAACCGGTGCCGATAATCGATTCTTGTAGTTTGGTGCGCTGTGTCACGCGGATACGCTTGTCGTTTAAAAATGCGCCGCGACCTTTGGTTGCGGTAAATAAATCATTGCGATTCGGGTCATACACCACCGCATGCGTCAATACACCGCGTTCTTGCAGTGCGATTGAAATGCAATATTGTGGAAAACCATGCAAGAAATTGGTGGTGCCATCAAGGGGATCAATAATCCAAATAAAATCGGACTGAATATTCGATTCGCCGCTTTCTTCACCCAAAAAGCCGTGGGTAGGATAAAGCTCTTTTAGCGTATCGATAATGGCTTGTTCTGCCGCTTTATCAACTTCGGTCACAAAATCATTATAGGTTTTGGTTTGAATTTTAAGTGAGCCAATATCCTCTGAGGCACGGGTAATAATGTTGCCAGCGCGGCGTGCAGCTTTCACTGCGTTAGTGAGCATAGGATGCATATTTTCTCGAATCTGTGTAGGTGCTTTACGTATATCAAATCATTGGTATGCGAAATCTGCATCCCAACATTTTAAATTAAAGGCGTGTTAAAGAACTGATAAGGCAGCATTTTAATACAATTTCGCCTATCAGCCTACCATAACCAGCAATGTGCTACCTCACTACCCAACAAATCAATCACTTAGTTAATATTACAATAAGATGAAATTAACTAAAAATATGTAAATAAACTGTTTAAATGATATTAATTAGATATAAAGTATAATAAAATCTATGAATATAAAATAGGTGATGAGACTAATGGCGAGTGTTATCCAACAAAACGTAGGCAATCACCCAATGGCGCTTGATAGTGAGCGCCCAGGAAAAGTGATTCTGATTGTTGAGGATCAAGCGGACATACGCCAACTGATTAAAATGTCACTCGCGTTTACCAAGCATACAATTTACGAAGCGCCTGATTGTCAAACCGCCTTCAAGATGGTGAACACGCTTAAGCCAGATTTAATGTTGCTAGACATTATGTTGCCTTCAGGCACTGACGACAAAACCGAAGGCCTTGCCAACGGGCTAACCTTGTGTCGCATGCTCAAAGACAACCCTGAACTTGCCACCATGCCGATTATATTACTTACGTCAAAAGGCCAAGCAATCGATATTAAAGCAGGGCTAGCGGCGGGGGCGGATGAATATATTGTAAAACCCTTTAGCGTGATTCATTTGATTGAAGTAGCGCTACATCAATTGTCGATCACGCACCCAATAGCTGCCTGAAAAATAACCAACAGGCCTATCCGCACATGACCATACCAACCTTGACTACTGGCGCACCTTTGACCATGCTCGCCATGACCAATAATTTAAACACTGCGCTTGAGAAAAGTAATGACGCATTAGTTGACGTGAGCGAAGCTCACCATGAAGTGCTCATGCGTCTGGCTATTGCCGCCGAATACCGCGATGACTATACCGGCCAGCATATTATTCGGTTGGGCTACATGGCAGAAAAATTAAGCGCCTTATTGGGCGAATCTGATGAATTTTGCCACATGATTCGCCTAGCCGCCCCCATGCACGACGTAGGCAATATTGGCATTCCTGAGGCTATTTTAAAAAAACCCGGCAAGCTGAGTACACAAGAGCGACTGATGATGAATACGCATACTGACATTGGCTATAAGATTTTAGCGAATTCTAGTGCGCCGCTATTCCAATTAGCCGCGACGATTGCGTTGACCCACCATGAAAAATTTGATGGTACGGGCTACCCCCAGCAATTAGCCGGTGATGCTATTCCACTGGCAGGCAGAATTGTAGCGCTGGTTGATTACTTTGACGCCCTCACCACAGACAAACGCTATCGCGCAGCTTTTAGCGATGCACAGGCCATTGAAATGGTGCTCGCGCAAAGTGGCAGGCACTTTGACCCCGAGATGGTGGCAGTGTTTATCGCCAACATTGCGTATTTCATTCAATTACGTCTCAGCATTAACGCTAACCCGCTTGAATATGGCCCACTGGTGAATTACTCACTCGCGTCGTTTATGTAATGCGTGTTGCCATTAACGTCATCAATATTTTTAAGGTAGCGCTTTAACTCAATGCTAGACAGGAGCCCCCATGACTAAATCTGAGTTAGTAACCAATATTAGACTGCATTTTCCTGAATTGTCAGAAGCGGATTGTTTGTTATGCCTGAACGAGATGATTACCTATATGAGCCATCATTTAAGCCAAGGCAATAAATTTGAAATACGCGGGTTTGGCACTTTTTCAAGCAAGCAGCGCGCAGCACGCATCGTGAGAAACCCGCGCACCGGTGAAAAAATTCAGCGCAGTGAAACGGCATACCCTTGTTTTAAAAGCGGAAAAATGCTCAAAGACCGTTTAAATAAAATACTAAGCAACACACTTTAACCCGCTATTCTATGTAAAAATTAGCGCTAGCTAATTAAACAATTTGTGATTATTTAATTAAGATGAAAAACTTCAATTCACTGTCTTTAAAAACCCGCGTAATTAGCACGGTCATATTGATTTTTTTGATTGCTATGATTGCGCTCACCACCTTCGCCAGAAAAAACATTCGCGAAGATATCTTGGCATTAGCTAGCCATCAAATAGTCTCCACCGCTACTATAGGCGCGGCACAACTCAACCAAGACTTCGAAGACCGATTGTATGGGCTAGCAGGCGCCGCCAAAATGATCACGCAGCCCATGATAAACAACCCAGCTTTACTAGCCGCTGAAATGAATCACCGCCCGCTGCTATCGTTGTTATTTAGTGAGGGGCTATATACCGTTATGCCTAATGGCACGACCATCACCGGCCAAGGCCATAGTACGCAGGCATTTGTCGACCAAGCGTCCATTCACGCGGTACTGAGCGGCCAAACAAGCAGTATTATCGGCCCACCAACCCGAAATACGCATCATCAAGCGCCGATATTCTTAATGGTCACCGCCATTAAAAACCAGCAAGGTCAAGTCATTGGCGCATTGGTAGGGGCTACTAATCTGGCAAAAGCTAATTTTATTAGTAAAGCGACTGATGAACCCTATGGCAACACCGGCGGATTCCTCCTTATCGACCCTAAACATCGCTTGATTATCTCCGCCACCGATAAAAGCCGCATCATGGAACCCTCTCCCCCACCAGGGCGCATTGCCGCGTTTGATAAATTGCTAGCGGGTTATGAGGGTGCAATCGTTTTTACTAATCCCAAAGGCGTTGAAGTACTCGAGAGCGCTAAAATAATTCCTTCAACCGGCTGGCAATTTATTGTAGCACTGCCCACCAGCGAGATTTTTACACCCATTCGCGCGCTCAATAATCTGAGATTTATCATTACCGGCACACTCACCCTTATACTCATGAGCGCCCTTAGCTGGTGGTGCTTAAGACAACTGTTTGTGCCCATGACTACAGCTGCTCAAACACTGTCTCATTGGTCAGCGCATCCAGAAACCATGGCCGAAAAAAACTTAACGGTCCATCGAGAGGATGAAATTGGCACCTTAATTAACGCGTTTAATCAGTTGCTCACCATCAACCGCGAAAGAGAAATGGTGATTACAAGCCACAAAGAAGAATATAAAAAGCTCGCCATCGTCGCCCAAACCACCACCAATTCTGTCAGTATTACTGACCGTCATAGCCATTTGCTTTGGGTGAACCCTGCGTTTTTAACCCAAACGGGTTATACGGAAGCGTTTATGTTGGGCAAAAAACCCGGCTCGTTTTTACAAGGCGAAGACACCAACCCAGATACGGTGAAGATTATGCGCGGGGCCATTAAAAACCATAAAGGCTTTGATGTAGAAATCCTTAACTACAAAAAATCGGGTGAGCCCTATTGGACGCACATCATCGCCACGCCGATTGATGTCAATGATGAAAATAGTGGCTATGTGTCTATTCAAGCCGACATTACTGAGCAAAAGAAAGTCCTTGCAATCGCTGAACAAGACCGTGAAGATAAAGAAGCGATGTTCGACTCTAACCCGAATCCGATGCTGGTACTAAACTCTCAGCGTTTCGTCTCCTATGCCAATCCTGCCTTTTGTGAGCTTTTTAACATCAAAGTACGGCAAATTTTGTTCCTGTCTGAGCTTGAATTAGATCGCTTTATTCAAACAAAATGTATCGATGCAGATGACTACCTAGCCACCTCTAGCCTGCCAATACAGGCTGGTTTAAAAGCTGGCAAAACATCCACACCCAACAACGATAGCGAGCTAGGCTTTACCCTGCAGTTAGATGAAGCCAAAGTGATTGCGCGTAAGTATATTGATTGCAATCTCCCCCGTATCAGTCGGATTATTTACTATCGAGATATTACCGAAAGAACGCTCATCGACAGGATGAAATCTGAATTTGTCGCCACTGCCGCCCATGAACTTAGAACGCCCATGACCATTATTTACGGCTATACCGAGCTGTTAAAAATGGGCACTGATAGCATGGATGAACAACAAGAGATGTTGGAAGTGATTCACACCCAATCTCAAGCCATGATTCATTTATTAAATGACATGCTCGATGTCGCCAGAATCGAAGCACAGGCGGTGGGCTTGTATCAGATGGAACTTCAGCCCATAGGCCCACGTTTACAAACACTGGCTGACAGCTTTATCACCTCAGACAACCATAATAAGATTACTTTGGAGATGAGTCCGAATTTACCTGAAGTGAAAGTCGATATCGCTAAACTTGAGCAAGCGATTAAGAACTGTTTGAGTAATGCTTATAAGTTCTCACCTAAGCGGGGTGAAGTGACTATGCGTGTCACTGAAGTGACGCATGACAAACAACGCAAGGTACTCATTGCCATTGAAGACCAAGGCATCGGTATGACGCCAGAACAACTAGAGCGCGTATTTGAGAAGTTCTACCGTGCTGACCCCTCCGGCGTAATTCCAGGTACGGGCTTAGGCATGGCAATTATTAAGAGCATCATCGAGCAACATGGCGGCGCTATTGTGATAGAGAGCGAATTAGGTAAAGGCACTCAAGTGATGTTGTATTTGCCAGTGGCTGTGGGGGGGGAGTATGAATGAGTCCCGTCCACAAAAAAATATAGTGATAATAAAGTGATAATGTATTAATCTGATAACATGTCGACTAGACAAGTGGGTAATGATGATGAAAAAAATTCTAGTAATAGATGATAACGCTGAAATTAGAAAGCTTATTAAAGTGTCTCTGGGCAATAAGTTTCAGGTTTCAGAAGCAGACAGTGCAGCCAACGCGAGCCTTAGATTAGAACAAGACCGTCCTGACTTAATTCTGCTCGACATTATGATGCCAGGCATCAACGGCTTAGACTGGTGCAAATTGATTCGTCGTTGGTATCAATATAACGACATGAAAATTATTTTAGTCAGCGCTTTAAACCAGCAGCATGAAATTATGGAAGGCTTACAATCAGGGGCAGATGGCTATATCACCAAACCCTTTAGCCCGACCCATCTGCTTAATGAAGTAAATCGTCTATTCAGCGAACCGGCTATTTAACAATGACTCTCCTTAAACCCATTAATCAAGGCTAAATAAAGTGGCAGCGAAAAAATTAGCGCTTAAAGCGCTCGACCTCATGACAACCAGCGATGTAGCTAAAGAGCTGGGGGTCACCATCAGATCTGTTCAACTTTGGGTAGAACGAGGTGCATTAGAAGCCTGGAAAACCCCCGGCGGACATAGACGCATTACACGCGCATCGTTTGACCGCATGGCAACCGCCAAAAAACATCCTAATGCTGCTGACCCCAGCAGCACGGCATTACGTGTCGTGGCGCTAGAAAACGATGAAGCAAGACAGGCGTTGTATCAACGCACCATTGAATCTTGGGGCTTGCCCATTGAAATAACCTTCATTAGCAACGCATGCGAGGGGCTGATTTATATCGTAGAACGCAAACCAGATTTGCTATTAACCGACCTCACCCTGCCAGAAATCGATGGTTTTGCGATGCTTAAAGCCTTACGCGAAAACGAGGCACTCTCATCAATGGCCATTGCGGTGGTT
>CAILFU010000200.1 GCA_903833595.1 uncultured Pseudomonadota bacterium | reverse complement strand
TTCAGTTGATCGCATAGCTACCTGTGCTTGGATTTTAAGAGCAGCAAGCGGGGTACGTAACTCATGCGCCGCATCGGCAGTAAAGCGTCGCTCACCCTCAAAAGCTTCTTTAAGACGTGCAAACAAATCATTAAGCGCTTTAACTAGAGGAGTGACTTCTTCTGGCACGCCCGCCATGGCAACCGGCTCTAAATGATTGGCGGTTCGCTGTTTGATTTCTCGTTTAAGCGCTTGCAATGGTTGTAAGCCAGCGCCAACAGCAAACCATATCAGCAGCATCAATACAGGCAGAGCGATAAAAGTAGGTAATAACATTTTAAAGGTAATATGATGCGCCAAACTTTCTCGTCCGGCCAAGGGCTCAGCCACTTGAATCATAAATTCATGACGCGTATCCCATCGAGTAAGTACACGCCATTGCTCGCCATTAATTAGGGTTTCACTATAACCTTCAGATGCTTGGCTCATAGGCGTCGCTGGCGCAGAAGTTGAGCGCAGTAAAAGATTTTTTTCATCCCAGATTTGAAAAGCTAATTTTTGCTCATATTCGTGTGAGGCAGAAACCTCATCATCGCCACGCTCGATGCGTTCATGCAACTCATGGCGAGTTGTACCAAGTAGCACTTGCGCAGATTGGGCAAGCTGTGCATCAAATAAACGATCGATTTCTTCACGCGACTCAATATGAGTAAACCAAGCAGCCACTAGCCATGCAACACCAAGGATGATTGTCAGAAATAATATGAGGCGAAGACGAAGTGAATTCATGATTTAGAACGTAGAGTCACCCACCTTATCAATCACATAGCCAACACCTCGTAGCGTCCGGATGAGTTCGGTGCCTAGCTTTTTGCGTAAATGATGAATATGCACTTCTACCGAATTACTCTCTACTTCTTCACCCCAGCCATACAAATGCTGTTCCAGTTGCTCGCGCGACTGTACTCGGCCTACATGCAATAAAAGCTCATGTAACAAGGCAAACTCCCGCCCTGAAAGCTCAATAATTTTTCCATTTTTACTCACTTGATGTGTTGAAGGCGTCAACTCAATGTCAGCATGCTGTAAGCTCTGTGTCACTTGGCCGGCACTGCGACGCAATAATGCATTCAAACGCGCAATCAATTCATCCAGATCAAAAGGTTTAATCAGGTAATCATCCGCCCCCGCATTTAACCCTGCAACACGGTCAGATACGGTATCACGGGCAGTCAGAATCAGAACGGGTAGTTTTGAATGGCTGCCACGCAACCATTTAAGCAATTCTGTGCCGCTCAACTTAGGTAGGCCGAGGTCTAACACCATCAGCGCATATTCCTCTGTCTCTAGTGCTAGTTTTGCCGCTTGGCCATCTTGGGCCCAGTCCACAGCAAACCCTGCCTGCTTGAGGCCAGCTCTAACACCATCACCCAGAAGGGCATCATCTTCTACCAGTAAAACTCTCATCTGCTTATATTAACGTGGAATTCTTATCTGTGACTCAGAAAAATCACCTTTTTCTGCAGCCTGATGACAAGCCACGCAATTAGCGGCACTGCCTATACTCTTACGTTTGAATGTAGTTGCAGAGACCTCGTCATGCTTACTTGTAAAATAACGTGTTTCACTAATACGTAGTGGTGTTGCGCTTGCAGGAATTGACTGATTCAACCGATTTGAGCGACGGTTATCTTGTTTATCTGCACTATTCAAAGCAAGGAATCGGCTAATTTCATCACGTGTTGCAGCGTCTAGGCTAGCATTTTCACCAAAATGCTTATCTAGCCCGAACATCATTTTATTCCATGATCTTTCTGGCAATAGGCCTGGGTGATAGAGCATATGACAGCCACTACATTCCGCTTTCCATTTGGCATTAGCAACTGTTGGCATTTGTTTGTCACCGCCTTCACTAAACCCACCGCTTGCCAGTAACGCACTTGTCGAACTAATGCTGGCAATCAATACTAAAAACTGCATCCATTTTTTCATGAAATATTTCCTTATTTAACACTTAATAAATATTGTATGTAATCGCCTTTTTCCTGTGCGGTACAGGTGCGTTCCAGCACATCTTTACAATTACGACCAAACCACTTTTCAACCTTAGCTACATCAGTAAATCGCTGCGGATTCACACTAGGGGCCATGGCCTCAATCACTTTATTAGCACGCGTTTTTCCTTGATTACGCGGATCATTGGTATGGCAAGTTGAGCAACTGACTTTTTTACCATCGCTATGCATGCGTTCAGCATGAAAGAAACTCGCCCCTTTCTCAGCAGAAAACCCTGAGAAAGTAGGGCTTTCCTGCTTTGCTTGCGCCTCATACTGCTTAAGCAATTCTTGTGGCATCGCTGCAAATACGTTGACGCTAAATAACATGCCTAATATAACGAACCAATTACGCATGGTCATCTCCTTGAGTTTGCTGAACGCTGTTCGGTTCAACTTCATATTGATAACCAGTCACCATCGCTTGAGCTACTGGCGTTTTATCTTTATATTCATGCCAGATCAGCGCGGCAATATGAATCACTACAAAACCCATTAATAAGTAATAGATAATTTCGTGCGGCTCTTCAAATAAATCCTCTAGCCAAGTCATGTCACCAAACCAAGTATTAAAAGGCCCCATGCTGTGCTCAATGGCAGCGAGCCCAAGCCCAGACACTGCCATGGCGATTAATAATAGATAAACCAATAAATAAACGGCACTGGCGAGCGTGTTATGGCCAAAGCGCGGCTTAGTTGTTAGATTGAAATGACGAACTGCATTCCACCATGCGGCTGGATGCCACATATCAGAATATCTAGCGTGGCGTGGTCCGACCAAGCCCCATGCTAATCGCGCGACAATCCCAACAACTAGGGCATACCCTATAAAAATATGTATTTGCCATAGCGTGTCTTCACCGACGCCTTTGTCAAACAGGTCGGAAATCCAGATGGTAACCATGAGAAATAGAATGGCCAAACCATTCCAGAGATGAATGAGGCGTAGCGCAGGATCGTAAACTTTTTGTCTACGATAAGTAATTTTTTCCATTATTTGCTCCTTTAACGAAGATTGTAGGGCAAATAATAGGGCTAATTTCTTAACGCAATCTTAACGATTTAATACTTGAATTAACCTAAACTCAATGCAACTGCCAAATAACCTAAACTGCGGCAGGAGCACTAGCTATTGGTTTTGCATAATTAAATGCATCTGAAAAAAATGCATCGTCTGCTAAGCCCGCCTGCACAAAACTTGCATGTGCCACTTCCACCATGGCGGGCGCACCACAACAATACACTTCATAGTCGGATAATCCACCTTTTGCAAAATCATCCAGCACAGCTTGGTGCACATAACCCGTGCGGCCTTGCCAGTGGTCTTCTGCAACCGCATCAGACAATACAGGAATAAATTTAATATGTGGGTACTCTGTTGCCCATGCCTCAGGTAACGCCGGCATATAAAGGTCTTTTAGCGTATGCGCACCCCAGTACAAAGTCACATTACGTTGAATGTTATTGTGTAGCATGTGCTCAATAATCCCTTTGATGGGGGCAAACCCTGTACCACCCGCCACCATAATGATGGGTTTGTTTGTATCTTCACGTAGAAAAAAACTGCCGAATGGTGCTTCTATGCGCAAGATAGCTTTGTCAGGCATTTCATTAAATACATATTCGGTAAATTGCCCACCCGGAATCAAACGTAAATGTAGCTCAAGCAAGTTATTCACATGCGGTGCATTAGCCAGAGAAAAGGCGCGGCGCTTACCATCTTTAAGCAAGAATTCAATGTACTGACCCGCCATAAACTTTAACTGTTCGCCACTGGGTAACTTTAAAAATAGCGCCATCACGTCATGTGAAAGTTGCTCTTTACGCTCCACTCGTGCTGGCAAAATACGTGGCGGAATAATATCTGCAGTAATTTCTCGACATTCAATCGTTAAGTCAGAAAGCGGATGTGCGCAACAAAATAGGGCTTTACCGGCGGCTTTTTCTACTTCAGTAAGCGCACTTGCGGCGTAATCACCATAATCAATTGCGCCACTGACAATATCGCCTTTGCAACTACCACAACTACCATTGCGACAGCCATAAGGAAGATTGACGCCCGCAACTATGGCAGATTCCAGCAAGGTTTCTGAGGCTTTGGCGGTGTAATGATGACCAGTAGATTTTATTGTAATTTGAAAACTCATACTTTACTCTTCACGGTGAAATTCGCCTTCTATCACATCATCATTGGCCGCCTGTTGGCTATATTGAGATGTCGCTTGTTTATTTTTGTTGACTGGAATTAATAGTAAAACTACCGCAATCAAATCCGTAATCACGCCAGGTATTATCAATAATATGCCCGCGATAATATTGCGCGCACTACCGAATATTGCTTTTATGGGATTGCCCTCTTGGTTTAAATTCTCCATCATACGACCAGAAAATAATAACTTTTCATCTCGTATAAGTTGCAAGCCAAGCATCGCCATCACGACTAAGTATAATATTAACCACCAACCATATTGATGCGCTAAATTAATTAAAATCCAAATTTCTGCTACTGGAAAAGCCAGTATAGCCAGTAAAGATATTATCCGCATAATATATAAGCCTTAAATTATTGAACGTATGATAGGTATTCCCTATCCAAATATGATGTAAATAGCAGTTTCTTAGTTGTTTGTTGTGCCTATATCCTATAATTACAAGATACCATAACAACAATTGCTTCAATTACTAAAAATGGGTCCGTTGTACGTGAAAAATTTATTGTCGCATCGATTATTAAACAGTTTAATTACACTGATTGCCATGGTGTTTTTGCAAAGCGCTTTTTTAATGAGCGCTCATGCCGCTATTGCTAACTCAAGCTCTATTAAGCACTTGTTTGTCGATGACACGGAAGCTGTATTACCTCCTGAAGTTGCATTTCAACTACATTTAAATGCAATAGATACTCAAAATATTCAGGCAAATTTTACCATTGTGCCTGGGCATTACTTATATCGAGATCGTATCAAGTTCGACGTTCAATCTCCTACACAGATTAAGATCTCCTCAGTAAGCTTACCTACGGGAGATATTAAAAACGATTCTAACTTTGGCAAACAAGAAGTCTATCACCATGATTTTAAAGCCAATATTAAACTTAGTGCTGCTGTCAATCAGGTCACTATCAACGCTAGTTACCAAGGCTGTAGTGAAAAAGGCTTATGCTATGCGCCTATTAAAAAGACTATTTCTGTCAATACATCAACGGTTAACCAGAGTAGCGCTAACCTGGCTGCAGTAAGTGATAACGAGACTGACGGCACCACGCAAATTTTAAAATCCGGTAATTTATGGTTGGTTATCGCTAGTTTTTTTGTAGCAGGTTTATTGCTTTCGCTCACGCCTTGCGTACTGCCGATGATACCAATTTTATCCAGCATTATTGTGGGCAGTCAAAGCCAATCCGTAAAGCCCTCTAAACTACATGCATTTGGCTTATCTGTAGCCTATGTATTAGGGATGGCTTTAAGTTACACCTTGGCAGGTATCGCTGCGGGCTTGTCAGGCAATCTACTCAGCCAAGCACTACAAAATCCTTGGGTATTAGGCGCTACTTCATTCATTTTTGTCTTGTTAGCTTTTTCTATGTTCGGTTTTTATGAATTAAAACTGCCGCAAAGTTTTGAAGTCAAAATGCTCAATACCAGCAACCGGCTCAAAGGTGGGCACTTTATAGGTGTTTTTGTCATGGGGGCCTTATCTGCATTAATTGTTAGCCCGTGTGTGGCAGCGCCACTTGCAGGCGCGCTGATTTACATCGGCCAAACACATAATGTATTACTGGGGGGCGTAGGTTTATTTGCGCTCGCCATCGGCATGGGCGTACCTTTATTACTCATAGGCGCCTCTGCAGGTAGCTTATTACCAAAAACTGGCAACTGGATGAACGCCGTACGCAACTTTTTTGGCGTGCTAATGCTGAGCATGTCGATTTGGCTGATTTCGCCAGTGATTTCAATTAGCCTGCAAATGGCGCTATGGTCAGCTTTATTGATTGTGACAGCGGTTTATCACAACGCACTAGATAACTTACCTGCGCACGCATCTAACCTTGCAAAGGTTTGGAAAGGTGTCGCCGTTATTCTCTTAATATGTGGCGTGGCATTATTAATTGGTGCGCTTTCAGGAGCTAAATCTGCGCTGCAACCGTTAAACGCACTGATAGCAAGCTCAGAGAATTCTTCAAAAATAAGCACGCGCCTTGCCTTTACCCGCATTACCAGTATCGCCGCACTAGAACAGAAGTTAGCAGACACTAAAGGTCAGCCTGTTATGTTGGATTTTTATGCGGACTGGTGTGTCGCCTGTAAGGAGCTGGAAGAGAACACGTTTAGTGATCAAAAAGTGAGGCGGCTATTAAAAAATACGCTGCTATTACAGGTGGATGTGACCGCTAACACTGAAAATGACAAGGCGCTACTAAAACGCTTTGGCCTATATGGCCCACCTGGCATCGCATTTTTTAACAATCGTGGTCAAGAGATGTCGTCATTAAAAACGATAGGCTTTCAAAATGCCGATCGCTTTAGCGCGACACTTTCAAAACGCGATAGCTGCATTGCTAAACCACAACCCAGTGAAACCTCAACCATACAATGTTAAAAAAACTACTGTCTCACATTGGCTCTCTAGCCATTATGCTTTGCGCTGGCTTTATTCTTTACTATTTTGTGTTAAACCCCAATTCGCCACTTAAAAACACTAATAGTCATTACAGCACGCTTTCTACCCAACCATTTTTTGGCGCGCATTTAACCAATGAAAATGGCGTGAGCCAAGACTTAAACAAATACAAAGGTAAAATCATCGTCCTGAATTTCTGGGCCACTTGGTGCCCACCGTGTCGCGAAGAAATGCCAGAACTTTCACAGTTATATGCTGAATATAAAAATAAAAATGTCGTCGTACTAGGGGTGGCCATTGACGAACTAGGCTTAGTTAAAGAATTTTCACAAAACTCACCTGTGAACTATCCATTATTTGTGGCTGAAGATGAAGGCATGAACTTAGG
>CAILFU010000199.1 GCA_903833595.1 uncultured Pseudomonadota bacterium | reverse complement strand
GACGTAATGTCGGGAAACGGTAGGGGGGGAGTTCTAAAATAAAAGGTTCAGCATTTTTGTATTGACCTTGAAAAAGTACGGCAGTTAGAAACATGGTGACAAAACTCATCACATACAGCACAAATAATACGACAGGCGCCTGTTGTGCAGTAAACAATGCGGTAATCATAAAAATAAATACTTGTAACCTAGCCGAGCATAGGGAGAGCGGAATAACGAGCATGGTTAATAGTCGCATGGGTCTTGATCGCATGATGCGTGTACCCATGAGAGCAGGAACATTACAGCCAAAGCCCATTAGCATCATGACAAAGCCTCGGCCATCTAAGCCCATTTTCGCCATTAGCGCATCCATTAAAAACGCTGCGCGTGATAAGTAGCCGCTATCTTCCACCATGGACATTACTAAAAAGAACAGAACGATAATCGGCACGAATGCCGCTACAGTCGCTACGCCGTTATATATACCATCTAACATTAGGCCGCTTAGCCAGTGGGGGCTGGCTGCAAAAAGTGGCTCTAATGCATTGGTACGTAATAGTTGTAACAGCCAAGCCAAACCATCTTGAAGTGGCTTGCCTACGGAAAAAATAAACTGGAATAGCACATACATGGCCAAAAAGAATAAAGGCAATCCTAGCCATTTATGTAACAAAAGCTTATCAAGCTTATCGGTTGTATTGTTTGTGAGTGTTGCTGGAATTTGCACATGATGCTGAATCAAGGATTCCATTTCTTGCTCAATTTGATGGTCTTCTTGTAATAATTGGCTAATGAGTAGCGGATTACTTGCGGGTACATTTTGATTGATGATATTGGCTGCGGCTTGAAGTGCCTTAGGCAAGCCATCACCATATTTTGCACTAATCTGCATGACTGGTATTTTTAGAGCTTGTGCTAATTTATTTGCATCTATCGTGATACCAGATTGTTTGGCTTCATCTGCCATGTTCAAAGCTAGTACCGCAGGGATGTTTAATTTTTTAATCTGCAATACCAGTGAAAGTTGGCGATCTATCTGCGAGCTATTCAATAATACAATGACTAAATCTACCGCATTCTTTGATAGAAAATGCCTGACGACTTGTTCGTCTTCAGAAAAGCCGTGCAGGTCGTAAATGCCTGGTAAATCAATTAATTCTGCAATATGGCCACCAATGAGTATTTTGGCACTCATTAAATCTACAGTAATGCCTGGCCAATTCCCTACCCGTGCCGAAGCGCCACTAATACGGTTAAATAAGGTAGATTTACCTGTATTGGGCATACCTAACAATGCAATGCGTTTCATGAGCTTGATGTTAAGTGTAAATTAATCAGAAAAGGGGTTGATGCGGATGCGCGCCGCTTCGGTACTGCGTAAAATCACATCGGTGGTGCCTAGGCGCACATGCAGTGGGCCGTTAAAATTAGCGCGGCGAATGAGGCTAATCGGCTTGCCTACCCGAAAGCCCAAAGCAGATAAACGATGAAATAGATATTCTTCTGCCTCAATCGCCGAAATAACGGCTTGTTGACCTATTTTTAATTGCGATAGAAGTTGCATTGACTAGATTTACGTAATTGATAACCATTCTTATTATGGCATAAATGCCAGCGCCTAGGCCAGCGCTTTAAAAAACCCGAGCTATACAAGTAGCCACTAAAAGCAGCGCCCATAAAAAACACCCCTAAACGAGGGGCGTTTTTTTGTTTGATAACCCGATTCTATTACATCGGGGCTATGCTAATGTACTAAACTTTTGGATAGAATTT
>CAILFU010000198.1 GCA_903833595.1 uncultured Pseudomonadota bacterium | reverse complement strand
AGGCTGAAAATAATTTGCAACGTTTTATTTGGATAGTGGTTATTTTTTTGGTCGGCTGTGCGACGTTGGATAGGCATGAAAATGCCCAACAGATTGCCCGCAGTGGCGCTTTAACTCTCTCTAGCATTAAGGCTAATGGTTTTGTTCTGACCAGCTATTCACGTCTGCAAGACTTAAACCAACCGATTAATGTTTATATTGAAGGCGATGGTCTAGCTTGGCTGTCACGGCACCAAGCATCTCCAGACCCTACACCAAAGCAGGCGATGGCTTTATCATTAGCCGCGCTCGACCCAGCTAAAAATGTGGTGTATTTGGCTAGGCCTTGTCAGTTTAATGATTTTAATCAAACACCTTGTGATAGTGCTTATTGGACTAAGCAGCGATATTCAGAAAAAGTGATTGATGCGATGAATCAAGCCTTAGATGTATTTGTGAGTAAAACGAATCACCAGCAAGTGAATTTAATTGGCTATTCTGGCGGTGCGTCAGTAGCAGTTTTATTGGCGGCAAGACGCCATGACATTGCTAGCATAAGAACGGTGGTAGGTAATTTAGACCATGCCTATGTAAACCAAATGCATCAAGTTGATTTAATGCCTGAATCACTAAACGCTATAGATGCTGTAGAGTATATTAAAGGTATTCCACAACTTCACTTCATTGGTACACATGACAGTGTTATACCTAAAGAGGTTGCCGCACGGTTTGTTAATAAACAAAATGACGCTAAGTGTATTGCTGTTATTGAAGTTGAAGCTGAACATCAAAGCAATTGGATTGAGCAATGGACAAGTTTGTTGAAAACTTCATTACCCTGTAACTATCAGTAATTTATAAGGCAATTAAGATAAATGGTTTTATCTGTATTGAACGGCTGCTTAGGGTCGAAAGCTCCTGAATCTAGCGTCTATTTAGTTAACGCTATTGCATATAACGCCTATACGCATCAATCCAATTGTGTGCCAAGGCCAGTCTAGCTTCACCTAGTGGCACAACACCATCACACACTAGCTTGTAAATCCTAAGCTCTAAGATATCTTTTTTTTGTGCATTCCACTCACTTAACCTTGGTTGCGGCCAAAGGTTTTGTGGGTCATTTGGACTGCCACCAATACTCAATGGAATTAGGTGATCTTCCTCATAATGCTGGGGGTTGGTATCCGCATAGCCATATTCGGTGATTTGTGCCTTTTTTAACTTATCGGTGTAATAAGAAGGCGGTCTAACGGTCTTGGTATAGCCTTTTACGCATATCGTGCTATGGATATTTTGCTGAGTAACTGCTGGATCAATGTCACCAGCGGTTCTTTTTAAATCAGGTAAATCAGCAGGCATAGCTAGCTGTATGTTAAGCATTAAACCCAGCAGGGTAATGCTTACGAGCGCTTTAATCATTATGGTGGGGTGCTTGAGGGTGAATCGGGTAGTGCAAAAACAAAGGGGGCGTTAGCCCCCTTTGTTATACTAAATGCAGATTAGTTAACTGCATCTTTTAATGTTTTACCAGCTGAGAAGCCAGGAGCTTTGCGAGCAGAAATCTTTAATTCAGCACCAGTACGTGGATTGCGACCAACACGAGCAGCACGCTTAGTCACTTTAAATGTACCGAAACCAACGAGCGTTACAGTGTCACCTTTTTTAAGTGCAGCAGTAATTGCAGCAGTCGTTGCATCAACAGCACGACCAGCAGCAGCTTTAGTTAAACCAGCACTTGCGGCAATTGCATCAATTAATTCAGATTTATTCATATTTTTATTCCTTCCAGTTAAGTGGTTATTAAACGCAATACTACTTTGTCCTAATTCTGCCTACACGTCAATGGCTTAAACGCTTCTAGTGCATTTTTATTTAAAAATAGTTGTTGTTTCTATAAATTAGATGACACCAGACATTGAAGTCCTCTGATTTATCTTGCGTATTTCGATTAATAAAAAAGGCTGAGTTCCTTATGAAATGAGCCTTTTATGTTACTGGTGCCCCCGACACGAATCGAACGTGTGACCCTCCCCTTAGGAGGGGGATGCTCTATCCACTGAGCTACGAGGGCGATATTTAACTAAGCATATTTTCTCACACTTCAATACTTTACGAGCAATGAACGTGTTGGTTGAGCCGCATTGATTACACATAACCAATGCTGAAATTTTAACTAATAGTTTGATTTATAACGATAATTTTGGTGCCGACGGAGAGACTCGAACTCTCACGACCTAAGTCACAACCACCTCAAGGTTGCGTGTCTACCAATTCCACCACGACGGCATTTGGCTGAGCTTACGCTCAGTAGTTTTGATTATTTTGGTATTTCTTTTGAGTTTGCTGGCGTTTCTTTAGTCGTTGGTGCGCT
>CAILFU010000197.1 GCA_903833595.1 uncultured Pseudomonadota bacterium | reverse complement strand
TGC
Source organism: uncultured Pseudomonadota bacterium (assembly GCA_903833595.1). Taxonomy (GTDB): domain Bacteria; phylum Pseudomonadota; class Gammaproteobacteria; order Burkholderiales; family Methylophilaceae; genus Methylotenera. The sequence continues at coordinate 5,280 of CAILFU010000197.1, read as the reverse complement.
AACTTAATTTGCCTAAAAATGCTGATCGCTTAAAAGTCATGCAAGAATTACAGGCGCATTTACTAGATCGACATGCAGAAGGTCGTCAGGTAGTGATTTTTGTAGAAGAAGCGCAAGGTATGCCACTAGCGACTTTAGAAGAAATTCGACTATTGTCTAATTTAGAAACTAAGCAAGATAAATTATTGCAAATAGTATTATTTGGCCAGCCTGAGCTTGATGATAATTTGAGTAAGGCGCATATTCGTCAGCTCCGAGAACGTATCACGCATAGTTTCCATCTAGAGCCTTTGGCTACCAAAGATATTGGCGCCTATTTAATACTACGCTTGCGTGCTGCTGGGTATCATGGCCCACATTTGTTTTCAGATAAGGCGATTAAAAAACTATCAAGTGCGGCAAAAGGCTTGGCAAGGCGAGTGAATATATTGGCGGATAAGTCTTTATTAGCAGCTTTTGCTGATAATGCTTATCAAGTGACGCCTAAACATGTAAAAGCTGCGATACAAGACAGTGAATTTGGCCGAAATACTACCAATTACAAACAATATTTTGTTTTGGCGATTATCTCAATTTTACTTTTGACCGCTTCTATGGCTTATGAGTGGTGGCAATACCAGCCAAAGCCTAGCATCAAGCCTAGTAAGCCTAGGCTTGTGGATAAAACCACTAAAGTATTGCCGATTAAAAATGCGGTAGTTACTGAAGCAGATGCGGTGAAAATTATTAATCCACCAGTAACTCATGATGACAACCTGGCAGTTAATAATAAAGTAGCCGTTGCAAATGACTCTGTTAGTGTGGCGGCCAGTCCAGTAGCATCAAAATCTAACCCCACTCTTATTCAACAGGCTGCAGCGCCAATAACTAAGTCAGATAGTTTACAAATCAGTCCTAAACCGGTTGAAGTGTCGGTAAAACCAATATTAGAAACCAAACAAACATTGGTAGAAAAGCGGTTGGAGGTGACTAGAAGCTGGTTATTTAGTGGGCAACCTAGCACCATGACCATACAAATTAAGTCGCTGCCTATTGATGTGAAATTAGACGATGAGCTTGATAGGATTAGTCAGCAAGTAGAGATTGATCATATTTACTTGTACCGAAAAAAACAAAATGGACATATTTATAATGTGATTTTGTATGGTCAATTTTCTCAGCGAAGTGATGCGCTAGCAGCACTGAACAATCTACCGTCTAACATCAAAAATAATCGACCTTATTTACGTACTTTGGCAGGAATTAATCGAGATGTTGAGTAGGTGCGCTAAAGATACCCTTTAACCTATTGTAATTATTTGATATTCATTGGATTAGATACTTGCTTTTTTTGTAACATAATGCAAAATGGCTGAAAGATTATCAATTAAGTATTAAGTTGGGAGTAAGCGCGTCGTGGCAAACATCAAAAAAATATTATCGTTACTCAGCGTAATGCTTGTTTTAGCGATGTCAGCATGTGCACATGAATCGACGGTGCTACCCTCAAAAGGCCATATTGATGGCCAAGTAATGGCGCAATCAGGTGCTAATGAATCAGGTAAGGCTTCAACTGCCAATATCCCTAAGCCGGTAGTTAATAACACCTACTTGCCCCCTCCAAAACCTGCTACTAAAGAACAAACTTATAGCATTGTCGTGTACGACACGCCCGTCAAAGAAGTGTTGTTTGCTATCGCACGTGATAGCAAGCTAAATGTGGATATTCATCCATCTATTAGAGGCAATGTGACATTAAATGCGGTAGATCAAACCTTACCTGCTATTTTGGAGCGCTTGTCTAAGCAAGTAGATTTGACTTATAAGATTCAAGGTAATGTGCTCAGCATTACACCTGACCAGCCGGTACTGCGTACCTATGGAGTAGATTATGTGAATATGTCGCGTGATACGTCAGGGTTTATCGGCGCTGCTGCTGAGATATCTGGCACAGGCCAAGGTGCATTAGATGCTGCAGGAGGCTCTGCAGGAGGCAGCAATAGCTCTCGTACTTCCATCTCTAGTGAATCAAAAAGCCACTTTTGGGAGACTTTAGAGAAAAACATTAAAGACATCTTAGCTGAAACCGACAAAGAGGTGATTGTCGCCCGAACCAATAGCTTATCCGCAACCAATCAAAAAAGTGCAAACAATACGCAGTCAGCTAAAAAAAATGATGCCGATGTGACTAATGCCACTACTTTAGAGAAAGAAAAAGAAGATGCCAAAAATGAATATAAAACATTGTTTGCTGGCACCGTCATAGTAAATCGTGAGGCAGGTGTGATTAATGTGCGTGCCACTAATAAGCAACATGAAAAAGTGCAGGAATTTTTAGATAAAGTGCTGGGTAGCGTGAAGCGTCAAGTATTGATAGAAGCTACCATCGTTGAAGTTAAGTTAAATGATAGTTATCAGGCGGGTATAGATTGGGCAAAATTAGCTGGCTCCGGCAGCAATTTTTCTTTTGCTCAACAATTAGGTCCACAAGCTACGGTTGATCTCACAACAGGTATTACAACAGGAGCTAATGCATTTGGCGTTAAGGCTGCAGGAGGTTTTGTGGCTACTTATGTTAATCCAACAACTAGATTTGGCGCTATAGCGGCTTCTATCAACTTATTAGAGCAGTTTGGTAAAACGGCAGTACTTTCCAGTCCAAAACTGATGGTGCTAAACAATCAAACAGCAGTGCTAAAAGTGGTTGATAATTTGGTTTATTTTACTGTTAAAACAGATACAGTTGCAGGTACTGGTGGAAGCCCAGCAGTTGTTAACTCAACTTCAACAGCACATACCGTGCCAGTAGGGGTGGTGATGACGGTAACGCCTCAAATTAATAATGCGGGGAATGTTAATATTAACGTGCGGCCCACGGTATCGCGTAAGGTGGGTGACGCACAAGATCCAGTGAATCTAAATAATCTAATCCCAGTGATACAAGTACGTGAAATGGAATCGATGCTACAAATTGCCAGTGGTAACACTGCTATATTAGGCGGGTTGATGCAGGATGAGGCGCTAAAAAATACTGATGCAGTACCAGGGGTGTCTAAAATCCCTGTGGTTGGAAAGGCATTTACAGGTAAAAATGATGCTAATCGTAAAACTGAGCTAGTTATTTTCTTGCGCCCAACAGTAATCAGCAATGCTAGCTTAGAAAGCGATGAGCTTTCTACTTACAAGCAGTACCTCCCTACACAGGCTTTGGAGAGAACCTTACCCACAGATGCTGCAAGTGAAAGGTAAGCGCTTGCTATGAGCTTACTCATTAAGGCATTAGATCATTTAGATAAAAATAAGCAGGTTGAAAAAGACAAAAAGCAGCCGGGTGATTACGTTGCTGACGAGGCTTTAACGCTTGAGTTAATGCCTGTAGAACCAAAAACAGAACTTAATTTGACGGCTGAGAGTCTGCAAGGTGTTGCAGAAATAAATAATCCAGCCATTACTGTTGAAGACGGAATGCTTAAAAAAAATGTTTTAGATAGAGAGCTTTCTTTAGAAGAAGAAGCTGGTTTAACAGATGCACTCATTACTCCCAGACAATATAAGTCTAAACCAGTAGCGACTAAGGACCCAGATAAAGCAGCTAAACCAGCGTTAGATACGACTAAAGTGGCTTTGGAGAGCACTAAGCCTGCAAAAAAACCTGAAGAGAAAATTGCACCCGTGTTTCAAAGCGTTGCTACGGAACAAAATCAGCAAGCGGCTGCCAAGGTATTTGTTGCCAATAAAACAGTTAAAGCACCCACTTCAAAATTTGCACTTGTTATTCTTGCTGTAGTGGGGGCAATATTAATTTGGTTGGGTTTGCAGGGCTATAGCTATATTAAAATATTAATGGCACCTGAAGTGGTCGTCGTGAAATCTAGCTCGCCAATACAACAACCTCAGCCTGCGCAGATAACGGAATCGACACTTGCTAATTTGCCTACAGAAGTCGTTACATCCAATAATGAGACTCAAGCGGCCCCTGTCGCAGAAGCCTCTGATGATAATACTAATGTTGCTAGCAAAGGGAGTGCTTCAGCATTGGATAATCAAGTGCCAGCTAAATCGAATATAGCCGAAGATACTATTGCTACGGAGCCTAAAAAAGCTTCAAGAAAAAATACAAGTGCTAGCAATGAAGATAAAAGTATCAGTGGCGATGTCATCTATAAACCTGAGAGCAGCACTAAGGGTAAGCGCAAACCATTGAACTTGATTAGTAGGGTGTCAGAATCTAGTATAGACCCTATATTAATGGGTGCTTATCAAGCCTATACTCGCGGTGATGACTCGTTGGCACAGCAACAGTATCGGCAGGTGTTGCAACGCGATGTGCGTAATGTTGATGCATTGCTCGGGATGGCTGCAATTGCGCAGAGGCAAGGTCGCGATGCAGACGCGCTAGGGTGGTATCAAAAAGTATTAGAGATTGAGCCTGCAAATACAATTGCGCAGTCCGCCAGTATCAGTCCATCAGCCAATGCTGATCCTGTAACGGTTGAAAGTCATATTAAAAACATGCTAGCACGGCAGCCAGATGCAGCTAACTTACATGCATCATTGGGCAATCTATATGCAGAGCAAAACCAATGGCCTTCCGCTCAAGAGGCTTATTTTAATGCTAGCAGACTTGCACCTAATAATGCGGATTACGCATTTAATTTAGCCATTAGTTTAGACCAAATGGGCAAAGCTAAACTTGCATTGAAGCAATATGAGCGAGCATTAGAACTGGTCAATCAGTCTGGTAGCGCTAGCCCAAATAAGGCGGCATTAGAAGCAAGAATTCACGAACTTCAATAAACTAATTTAAAAATGAAATTAATAAAATCCATGACAGCACTCATAGTAGGTTTAAGCAATGGCTGAACAGCGGCGTAGACCTCGTCTAGGCGAGTTAATGGTTCAGCAAGGGTTGATTAGCCAAGATCAGCTACGCATTGCACTTACCGAACAAGAGCATAGTGATTTGCCATTAGGCCGTCAGTTGGTGCTGTTAGGGTTCGTCACAGAGACGATGGTCCGGGATGTTGTAGCGGATACCATTGGTTATGAGAGTGTTGATTTGTCTAACATCGTAGCTGATGAAGAAGCATTGCAATTAGTACCAGAAGATTTTTCACGACGTTATCAATTATTGCCCATCGCTTATGAAGAGGCGGCAAAAATATTAGTAGTCGCCATGGCGGATATGTTTAATGTGGTGGTCTTAGATCAGCTTCGAGCTATGCTGGGTGGGCGAATTCAAATTAAGCCCTTACTTGCAACTGAGGCGCAGCTAGAAGAATATATTGATCATTTTTACGG
>CAILFU010000196.1 GCA_903833595.1 uncultured Pseudomonadota bacterium | reverse complement strand
GTAGATATTGCGATAGCAACCAATATCAACGCACCACCCATAGTGGGCGTACCCGTTTTGATAAGATGCGTTTGCGGACCATCATCACGCACAGCCTGCCCAACTTTGTATTCGGTCAGTTTACGTATCATGCTTGGGCCTGCAATAAATGAAATGGCCAGTGCAGTCAGCGTTGCTAATACTGCTCGCAAAGTGATGTAGTTAAATACATTGAATCCACGAATATCGTGCGCTAACCAGCGCGCCAGTTCTAATAACATTATCGACCCTCCAACAAGACGACTTCATTCAATTTTTCTTCTAGCAAATCAACCACGCGTTCCATTTTCATAAAACGTGATCCTTTAATTAACACGACATCATCTTCTGTTAACGATGTCTTAATTGCCTCTGCGATTGCCATTGGCGTAGCGTAATGTTCTGAACCTACGCCAAATCCACTCACCATCTCTTTACTTAGTTCACCTAAGCAATACAATTTTTTAAGGCCCGCTGCTTTGGCATACTCACCAATTTCCAAGTGCAACCGCTTGGCATCTGCGCCTAATTCGCCCATATCTCCCAGCACTAATATTTTTTTGCCAGATTGTTGTGTGAGTACATCAATCGCTGCTTTCATTGAATCTGGATTGGCGTTATAGGTATCGTCAATCAGTACAGCATTATTCAGCCCAACTTTGCGTTGTAAACGACCCCTTACCCCAGAAAAATTCTCCAGTCCGCGAGCGATATCTGCATTTGCAACACCAAGTGCTACGGCTACTGCACTTGCTGCCAACGCATTGCTAATGTTATGGGTGCCAAAAACGTTCAACTTAAAGCCAATTTCGCCGTAAGGGGTAGTTAAATTCACAATACTCAAACCGCCATTTTCTTGATAAGTCGCTTTTACATCGGCAGGTTTACTCATCGCAAAAGTGACTATTTTTTTACCCTTATTGAGTGATTGCCAATAGTCAGAATAATCATCATCTGCATTGATGACCGCCATCCCATCATCACTTAATCCGGCAAAAATTTCGCCTTTAGCTTTTGCTATATTGCCGCGCGAGCCTAATTCGCCAATATGGGCTGAACCCGCATTATTGATTACCGCTACAGTCGGTTTGGCAATATGGGTTAAATAGTCAATCTCACCTAAATGATTCATACCCATTTCAAGTACAGAAAACTGATGCGCCGTGCGCAATTTAAGCAAGGTGAGTGGCAAGCCAATATGATTATTTAAGTTTCCCGTGGTGGCGTGTATCGCTGCTACGCTATTAGTTTTTACTGCCAAAATCGCCGAAATCATTTCTTTTACCGTCGTTTTGCCATTACTACCAGTGACTGCTACAACTGGAATAGAGAATTTTTTTCTCCAATAGCTTGCAAGAGCGCCTAATGCTAAGTATGTATCCTCAACCACAATGGCTGGTGCTAGGTTAGATTTTGAATTTGAAATCAACACCGCAGCCGCGCCTTGTTGTAAGGCTTGCGCGGCATAATTATGTCCGTCAAAATTCTCACCTTTTAACGCAACAAATAATTGACCTTTAGTAATACTGCGGCTATCCGTGCCCACACTAGTGAACTGGCTATCTTTACCAAAAAATCTGCCATTCATGACGTTTGTAGCTTCTGAAAGTTGCATCATGCTAACACCCCCATAGCATGACTCGCTTGATATTGCGTAAGCGCACTTTGGGCAATCAGCGCATCATCAAACGGATATTTCACGCCCGCAATCTCCTGATAATTTTCATGTCCTTTACCCGCTAATAAAACGATGTCACCCAACTTGGCTGATTGCACAGCTTTATTGATGGCAAGCTCTCGGTTTATTTCAACCTCATACCCTGCAGTCATGCCAGTAACCACCTCCGCGATAACCTTGACAGGGTCTTCGCTACGCGGATTATCTGAAGTCACTATGACTTTGTCGGCTAGCTTACTTGCAACGCCACCCATTAACGGTCGCTTACCAGCGTCACGATCGCCACCACAACCAAATACGCACATCAATTGACCTTGCACTTGTTCGCGTAGGGTGGTTAATACTTTTTCTAGCGCATCTGGTGTATGCGCATAATCGACTACCACTAGCGGCAGATTTCCACCGCCGAATTGCTGCATCCGTCCAAGTACTGGCTTAATCTGCGCAATTGCATCAATCGCCTCTGGCAAAGCAACTTTGGTCGCCAATAAGGTAGATAACACCGCCAATACGTTATAAGCATTAAAGCGCCCTAATACTGGCGCTGCCAATATAGCGATACCTTGGGGTGTTTGGACGTGCATACTCAATCCTGAGTCATGTAATTTTAAATCGCTTGCGCTGATATCTACATGGGCAGCCGTCGCATCAAAGCCATACGTTAGACATGGCTTATGTTGTGTTTTGAGTGTGATTGCTAATTCACGCCCAAAGACATCATCCGCATTCACAATTGAAGTTTGCAAACCATCCCACATGAATAGCTTCTGCTTCACCGCCGCATAAGCTTCCATGTTGCCGTGATAATCTAAGTGATCTCGACTGAGATTAGTCAACACAGCAACATCAAATTCAACGCCATTGACACGGCCTTGATCTAATCCATGTGATGACACTTCCATCACTACAGCCTCGGCTTGCTGTTCAGCATAATCTGCCAACATGGCTTGCAATAAAATCGCATCAGGCGTGGTATTAACTGCCTCTGTTTGCGCCTCTAAAAAGCCGTTTCCGATAGTGCCAAGCACCGCAGTTTTTTTACCTAATGATGTTAAGCATTGCGCTATCCATTGGCTAACCGACGTTTTACCGTTGGTTCCGGTGACGCCTATCATCTTGAAACGGCTCGATGGGCGATGGTAAAATTCAGCAGCGACCAAACCTGCCTGACGTTTCAAGTCTTTAATGGCAAGATTTTTTACCTGCCATTCTGCACGCCAAGTAAATTGGGCGTCATCCCAAACCACAGCATTAGCACCTGCCTGAATCGCCTGCGGAATATAATCACGCCCATCGGATACAGCGCCAGGATAGGCCAAGAACAATGCACCCGCTTTAACTTGACGGCTATCTGCTGTAATAGATGTAAATGTTTGATGGAGGGTATTTAGTATAGTCATATTCCCTCCTTAACATCTTCATCATTACCTTGAAGTACCACATTATTATTGGGAGCATCTTGTGGCACGGCAAACAAACGTAATGTATCTGCCATAATATTACTAAACACTGGAGCGGCCACTGTACCGCCATAATAGGCGCCATTACTTGGCTCATCTATCATTACCGCAACAATGAATCGAGGATTAGAAGCAGGTGCCATACCTACAAATGAAGCGACATATTTATCCTTAACATACCCATGATCGCCTAATTTATGCGCCGTACCGGTTTTTCCAGCCACGCGATAACCCAAGACTTGCGCTTTAAGGGCGGTACCTCCCGGCTGCACCACCATCTCTAACATGTCTTTTACATGATTAGCAGTTGCTGCAGAAAACACTTGCTGGCCTACTGGCATTTCATTAATTTTTAATAGTGAAATTGGACGCAACTCACCTTCATTGGCAAACACCGTGTATAACCGCGCCATTTGGAGCAACGTTACACTTATGCCATGCCCAAAAGACATGGTAGCCATTTCAATGGGGCGCCATCCCTGATAAGGTCGTAATTTTCCTGATGCTTCACCAGGAAAACCAACCCCCTCCGCATGCCCTAATCCCAATTGGTTATACGTGTTCCACATAAACTGCTTGTCGAGTGTTAATGCAATTTTAGACGCGCCTACATTGGAAGATTTTTGTATCACCTCAGCCACCGTTAGCACGCCCTGCGGATGACTATCATGTATCGTCGCAGGGCCAATCTTTAACGTACCAGGGGCAGTCTGAATTTTAGTGTCTGATGTATATTGACCAGACTCCAATGCCGCGGCTGCAGTTACAGGCTTTAAGGTTGAACCAGGCTCATAGTTATCGATAATCGCGCGGTTGCGTGTCTTACCTTGTATATTCACGGGGTTATTTGGGTTATAACTAGGCACATTAGCCATGGCTAGCACTTCACCAGTTTTCGCATCTAACACAACTACCGCACCTGCTATTGCCTTGTTGAGTTCTACAGCTTTAACTAATTCACGATGGGCCAAATACTGAATTCTAAGATCTAAAGACAACGATACATCATGACCATCTTGCGGCACGACTACCGCCTGTAAATCTTCAATAATATGCCCAGACCTATCTTTAATGACACTACGACTGCCATCTTTGCCTGAAAGCGCAGTGTTCATTGCAAGCTCAAAACCTTCTAAACCTTTGTCGCCGGCGCCCTTATCCCCCGGCCCAGTAAACCCCACCATATGGGCAGCGACATCACCTGCCGGGTAGTAACGCTTGTATTCCCGCTGTAAATCAATACCAGGTACACCTAACTTCATCACTTTCGCAGCGAGCTCTGGGGATATGCGACGTTTTAAATACACAAACTCACGCTCACTATTCGCTAGCTTTTGCTTGACCGCATCCTCTTTGAGATTTAATAACATCCCTATCTGTTTTGTTTGCGCATCATCAATTTCAACATCTGGCGGACTAGCCCAAACAGATTCAACTGGCGAACTAATCGCTAATAGCTCACCATGTCTATCTGTAATTTTGCCTCGTTGTGAGGTTAAAACAATATTGCGGCTATAGCGTGCATTACCTTTATTTTGGTAAAACTTTTTATGAATCCCTTGTAGATAAACACCACGGCCCAATAATGCTGCAAATCCAAGCAATACAAGTACTAATAAAACACGGCGACGCCAAGCCGGCAGCTTGACAACTGAGGGCGCATGAACAGGCGTTTTAATTGGCATGCGCATCGCCATCAATGCACCGCCTTACCTTGAGACTTTATATCCATAGCCTTAATATCTTGCGCCATTTCATTAGGGGCGCTCGCCTGAGTCGTTGCTACTACTTGCACACGCTTTGCGTCCGGTACTTGCATCTGCATTTGCTGTGAAGCAATCATCTCTATACGTGAATGCATTGCCCATGTACTTTGCTCAAGCTGCAGTTGTCCATATTCTTGCTCAATCAACTTTGCTGCCTGATTGCTCTGCTCAAGCTCAATATAGAGATTGCGCGCCTTATGTTGCGATTTCACTAAACCTAGCGCTGAAAATATTAGTGCGAAAAACAAAATGAGATTAAGGCGCGTCAT
>CAILFU010000195.1 GCA_903833595.1 uncultured Pseudomonadota bacterium | reverse complement strand
TGTAGTTTTGTTGGTAAGCCCAACAACACATGCTGCCTTAGAAATTGAAATTAGTGGCGGTAGTGCACAGCAACTGCCCGTGGCTGTTGTGCCCTTTGCACAGGTTGGCAATCCCCTAGACAATATCAGCAACATCATTGCTGCAGATTTAAAACGTAGTGGTATGTTCAGAGTTTTGGAAACAGGCGGCGTGGCAAGTCGTCCTGCGGATATTAGCCAAATCAAATATGCAGAATGGGCGGCATTACAGGTGCAGGCGATGGCAGTTGGTAAAGTGGAAGTGCTAGCAGGAAATCGTTTGAATGTGACGTTCCAGCTAGCCGATGTGCTTAAGCAAACTCAGCTCACCGGTATGCAATACAACATAGCACCTAATCAACTAAGAACCACTGCCCACAAAATTGCTGATGATATTTATCAAAAATTAACGGGTGAAACGGGCATTTTTGCCAGTCGTATAGCTTATATCAATAAAGTAAATGGTCGTTATTCGTTGCAAGTTGCCGACGCTGATGGTGAGAATCCACTGACAATGGTGTCCTCAAAAGAACCGATTATTTCGCCGGTATGGTCACCAGATGGCAGTAAAATTGCTTATGTATCGTTTGAAAAGAAAAAGCCCATTATTTATGTGCAGTCGCTTAGTGGTCAGCGTACGGTCCTAGCTAGCTTTAAAGGCAATAACAGTGCGCCTGCTTGGTCGCCAGACGGGGCTAAATTAGCTATAGTCCTCACTTATGCGGCAAATTCTCAGGTATATATTATTAATGCCGATGGTACGGATCTTAAACCGCTTACTAAAAGTAGCGCGATAGATACTGAGCCTACTTGGTCGCCAGATGCTAATTGGATTTACTTTAGTTCAGACCGTGGTGGTAAGCCGCAGATATACAAAGTATCATCAAGTGGTGGAGAAGTGCAACGTGTCACGTTTGAGGGGGGCTATAATTTAAGCCCACGGATTTCACCTGATGGTAAATTGCTGGCCATGGTACGTAATGACGGCGGTAAATTTCGTGTGGCATTGCAAGATTTATCTAGCGGCCAAGTCCAAGTGTTAAGCGACGGCTCGCAAGATGAATCGCCCAGTTTTGCGCCTAATGGCCGTGTGTTATTGTATGCAACACGGGTAGGTGGGCATGGCGCTTTAGCCGCCGTATCAGCAGATGGCCGTGTGAAGCAGCGCTTGAGTGAATCGGGTGGTGATATACGTGAGCCGGCTTGGGGACCATTAATTAAGTAAGTCATAATTTAAGTATTTTGTAGTAAAAATTTGTTTACGCTATTTAAAGCGTTATTAAAGGAGAGCAAGATGAATAACCCAACATGGAACACCAAGCTATTAAGTACTTTAGTGATGGCATTGGTATTAGCCGCTTGCAAAAGCACGCCTATGGTTGATAAGCCGGCAGCGGTTGAAGATAAAAGTCCTTCAGCAGCACAGGCCGCAACTAAGCCAGCTGAAGCTGCAGTGGCTGATACTTCTGCGGTAAAAGAAGTGGTGATTGATGGCAATGCAACTGCAAATGCGAATAATCCATTAAAAGATCCGAGTAATATTTTATCAAAGCGTAATATTTATTTTGATTTTGATAGTGATGCAGTTAAAGCGGAGTTTCGCCCGATGATAGAAGCACATGCTAAATATTTATTGGCAAATCGCACGGCAAAAGTAATTTTGCAAGGTAACACCGATGAGCGTGGTACACGTGAATACAATCTATCACTTGGTCAACGTCGCTCAGTAGCAGTAAAAAAATCACTCAACTTACTTGGTGTGCAAGATGCCCAAATTGAAACAGTAAGTTTTGGTGAAGAAAAAGCCACAGCCGCATGTGCTGATGAAGCTTGTGCAAAACAAAATCGTCGCGCTGATATTGTTTATGAAAATGAGTAATCATTGCATCACTAAATAAAGATAAAAGAAATATATGATAAAAAAACTGATTCTGGCTAGCTTATTATTAAGCACGCATTTATTTGCAGTCAATGGGCATGCGGCGTTGTTTGATGATAAAGAGGCGCGTAAGAAAATTCTAGAAGTAGAAGCGACGGCCACTAGTCAGAATCAAGCAGCACAGGCTGAGTTAGCTGTGTTGAAAAAAAATCAACATGCCATTGAACAGCGAATAATCGACATTGAAGCGATTACCAAAGGGCAAGGTTTGATTGATATGCAAAATCAGATTGAAACGCTAAAGCAAGAGGTAGCAAGACTGAAAGGCGAGCTTGAAGTAGCAAACCATAATGTTGAAGCGACTCAGCAGCGGCAGAAAGATTTATATAACGATACGGATATGCGCTTGCGCAAGTTAGAGGAAGCAGCGATGCCTGCGGTACCGGCAAAACTTGCTACCGATGCGCCAGTTAGCACATCTGCAACAAGCACACCTCCTGAAGTAAGCGTGCCTGAACCAAGTAAAAATACCCAAGAATATCAATTGCTAGAACTAGCTAATGGATTATCGAAAGAGGCTAAGCACAAAGATGCATTTATCGCTTATGACAAATTTCTAAAAGATTACCCTAATAGTACATTGGCCGCAGAGGCCATTTATGGATTGGGCTATTCTCAGTTTGCATTAAAAAATTACAAATCAGCTATTGTCACGCAACAAAAAGTATTGGATTTGCATGCAGATAGTCCCAAAGTGCCTGATGCGATGTTTAATATGGCGAATAGTCAGATTCAACTTAGCCTGCTACCAAATGCTAAAAAAACCTTACGCGAATTAATCGCTAAATTCCCGAATAGTGAAGTGATTCCTGCTGCCCAAAAACGCTTAAAAGCATTAGAGGCAATTAAGTAGAGATATTAATAATTGCAGTCAGCAAAACTTTGCTGACTGCAATAATCTATTAGCACATGTGTTGACCACCATTGATAGCAATATTGGCGCCCGTAATAAAGGCTGCGTCGTCTGAAGCTAGATAAGACACTAATTTTGCAATTTCTTCTGGCTTACCTAAGCGGCCGACCGGAATCCCTGAAACGATTTGATCGCGAACTTCTTGCTTGATTGCCATGACCATCTCTGTCCCAATATAACCCGGTGAAATGGTGTTAACCGTAATGCCTTTAGCGGCAGTTTCTTGAGCCACTGCTTTGGTAAAACCATGCATACCCGCTTTTGCTGCAGAGTAGTTTGCTTGGCCAAACTGGCCTTTTTGACCATTGAT
>CAILFU010000194.1 GCA_903833595.1 uncultured Pseudomonadota bacterium | reverse complement strand
ATCTAGCAGGCCACTTCGCATGGCAATCAGAGAAATTTCTGCCGAGTTATTGGCATTCAGCTTCTGTTTAATATTGTAAAGATGCGTACCTACGGTGCGTGGACTTAAAAACAAGGTTTCAGCAATTTCATTGGTGGTCTTGCCTTTGGCTAGCGCCATAAACACTTCAAATTCGCGCGGAGACAATACATCTACCGGGTTTTGATCCGCAGACAGTTGCTGTATAGCCATTTGTTGAGCGACGCTCGCCTCTAAATATTTTTTACCACTGGCGACTACTCTAATGGCTTTAATCATTTCCTCTGCCGCACTGCGCTTGGTTAAATAACCCATAGCCCCGGCATTTAATACGCGTTTGGGATGAACAGAATCTTCATGGGCTGAGAGTACTAAAATTTTAGCTGCACTGTCTTTAGCAAGAATACGTTCAATCGCCTCTAAACCACCAATGCCAGGCATCGTAATATCCATCACCACCACATGAGGCTTATGCTCCATGTAACGTTGAATGGCATGCTCACCACTTTCTGCTTCTGCCACCACTTTAATTTCAGCGTCACTCTCTAGTAACATTTTAAAACCCATACGCACCACGGCATGGTCATCTACTAACATGACATTAATTAAACTCATTATGTTTATCCATTACTTAAATTGATACGTGTGCCACTAACGGTATGTTGATATAGATAGCTGTACCAAGATTCGGTTCAGAAACTAAATTAAAATTACCATGAAAACCTTGTACACGCTCACGCATACCTAGCAACCCAAAATGTTGACTTTGGTCTACTGCCGCCATATTCATGCCTACCCCATCATCATGAATGGTCAGTTGAAGTTCATGTCCATCTACCGCTAATTTAACCCCTATGGCGCTTGCATGGGCATGCTTTAATGCATTATTAATCGCTTCTTGCACAATACGGTAAACATTGATATTGAGCATTTCGCCAAGCTGATCTAAATCACCGTCTAAGCCTAAACTAAAACGTATGTCTGGATTGACTGTTTGCCAATAATTGACCGCATCACGCAAGGTTTCAGAAAGCCCTAAATTATCCAATGCGCCAGGGCGTAGTTTGCGAATAATATTATGCATACCATCGTAAATTTCATTGGCCGCGGCCACGATGGTTTGCGCATTACTCGCGACATCGGGTGCTTTTTCTTTGGTTTTATTCACAATGGCTACTGCAAACGTCTTAATCGCCGTGACATACTGGCCAAGCTCGTCATGCAACTCCCTGGCTAAACTACGGCGCTCATCTTCAATATGCGTTTGAATAAGCTGCGTCAGTTGGCGATTCTCTTCTAACTGTCGCTCAGCGGCCAGTGACTCTGCCATGCGGTTTAAGCTATGCCCAATGCGATCGAATTCAGGCAAGGTAAATACCGGTAAGCGTGTGGTTAAATCGCCTTTCTCCATACGATTAATCGAGGCCAAAATTCGATTAATCGGCCTAAGCGAATGACTGAGTAAGGCATACACCATCAAATTAAGTAATATAAAAAAGACCAAGCCTGCCCACATAATCTGCCTAAACCCAGACCAAGCCTCGCGAATGGAGCCAGCGGCGCTAGATGACACGACCAATGTGCCATAACGTATCCTACGCTCAACAATCTCAGTCGGCGGTTCTACCAGTTTTACAAACCAGGATGGCGCATGTACGCTAGTTTTATAAGTGGATGCGGGCGAAGTGTAAAGCTCAACACCGCGGACATCATAAAGCACAATATGGCTACTACGCACATAACCAAGCGATTGCAAAAAGTTCTGCAATACTTTATCGGTTTGCCCATATTCAGGGTTAAGCGCAGAACTGATGATGACGGTATCGAGCAGTTGTACTGTTACTCGACTTGCGGCTTCAACACGCTCACGAATTGAAACGCGCGTATCGTTAACCAAAATTGTACCTACCACCAATATGAAAGCCAGAGACAGCAAGGTGATTAATAAATTTAAACGGAATTTTAAACTCATGAATATTAGACTTCTAAGTAATTGCTTTGTGTTATTCACTGCGGTTGTCATGACAAGTTAACATGTGTAGAGTTTAACAACTTTAATCAAATAACGACATAGTGATATTCACTATATCCACAGCTTGGAACCACCACCATGAAAACTACTTTTATCATGCATGCTGCCAAGGAAATTCAGCAGACTATTTTAGCCAATGAAAATACTTTAGAGTCTTTAGATCGCGCCATTGGCGATGGTGATCACTATATTAATATGAAGCGTGGTGCGCAAGCAATTGTAGACATAGAAACTGAATTAGCAGTACTTAGCCCAGAAGCAGCGCTGAACAAGATTGGCCTTAAACTTCTCAGCACCATAGGCGGCGCATCAGGGCCACTACTGGCTAGTTTTTTTATGAGCATGGGCAAAGCACTACAAAGCCATGAGGGTGAATCTCATTTAAAAATTGCCAACGCATTTGCAGCAGGCGTGCAAGCCATTATTCAACGAGGTAAAGCCAACCTCGGTGAAAAAACCATGCTGGATGTACTCATTCCCGTGTCAAATCAGTTCTTATTGCTCGCCCAACAAAATAGCGATACCGCGCTCATTTGCAAAGGCTTGATAGAAACAGCCGAGTTAGGCATGTTAGCCACCCAAGACTTAATTGCCACTAAAGGTCGGGCGGCGGGTTTAGGTGAGCGGGCAATTGGGCATATTGACCCTGGCGCTAAAAGTTGCCAATTGATGATTACTAGCGTGTGCAATTTAATATTAAAATCCTAAAAAAATGAAAGAAAAATCATGAAAAAATTTATCAATCACATTGATGATATTTTAGTTGAAAGCTTAAGCGGCTTTAGCACCGCGCATGCTGATTTAGTGAGCTTGCACTTAGACCCCGCCTATATTGTGCGTAAGAATAAAGCTGCCAATAAAGTTGTTATTATCTCTGGTGGCGGCTCTGGCCATGAGCCCCTACATGCCGGCTATATCGGCTATGGCATGCTAGATGCGGCCTGCCCTGGCCATGTATTCACCTCCCCTACCCCTGATCAAATGCTGGCAGCAGCCGAAGCTGCCCATGCAAATCAAGGCGTATTATTTATTGTCAAAAACTACGCGGGTGATGTGATGAATTTTGAAATGGCCGCAGAAATGCTCGCCTTTGAAAATGCCACTGTTTACACCAGCGATGATTGCGCGGTCGTCAATAGCACCTACACCACAGGACGCCGCGGTGTAGCGGGGACAGTCATTGTAGAAAAATGTGTAGGTAGCTTGGCAGAAACTGGCGCCAATCTAAACGCCTGCAAAGCGCTAGGCGACAAAGTAAATCAGCGAATTTCCAGCATAGGTGTTGCCTTAACAAGCTGTACCGTGCCCGCTGCTAGCCGCCCTACTTTTGATATTAGTGACACTGAAATTGAAATGGGCGTAGGCATTCATGGTGAGCCTGGCCGTAGGCGAGAAGTCATGCGTGAAGCTGACGCTATTATTACTGACTGTGTTGATGCGATTTTGGCGGACTTTAAAGTTAAAAATTTAACCCTAGGGGAAAATAATGAAGCCTTGCTACTAATTAATGGCTTTGGCGCAACGCCCTTGATGGAGCTTTATTTAATTTACAACGTTGCGGCTAAGCTATTCAAACAACACGGCATCAATATTGCACGCTCATTGGTCGGCAACTACACCACCGCACTCGATATGGCGGGGGCGTCTGTCACTTTATGCTTACTTGATGATGAAATTAAACAACACTGGGATAGCCCAGTCCATACCGCCGCTTTGCGTTGGGGATGCTAAATTATTAGCTAACGAAGCGGCTTTGCAAGGCTACTAAATTAAGTTCTTGAAGAATTGCCTCTAGCCGCGTTTGTGCATTTTTACGTGCTTGGCCAGTATATTTAGCGATAATCAACTCATTCTTTATGGAGTGCTCCCAACCTACCAACTCGGTGACCGTCACTTGGTAGCCTGCGGCTTCAAGCTGTAAACAACGTAAGACATTGGTAATTTGGCTACCGAATTCACGCGTATGAATGGGGTGTCGCCAAATCTCACTTAGTGGGGTTTTAGCAAAACTTTCATTTTTATGTTGCCGCAATACCTCAGCCACCTCAGCCTGACAGCATGGTACTAACACCATATACTTTGCCTGCTTTTTTAAACCAAATTGAATCGCATCGTCCGTAGCCGTATTACACGCATGCAGTGCCGTGACAATATCTACTTTTTCAGGGATGGTGTTCGACGTAATCGACTCTTCAACGGTTAAATGTTGAAAATCCATACGCTCAAAATGTAAATCTGCCGCCAATTGTTTTGATTTCTCGACCAATTCTGCCCGCGTTTCAATGCCAATCACTTGCCCTGTAGCGTGTTGCTTAAGCAACAAATCATACAAAATAAAGCCTAGGTATGACTTTCCTGCACCGTGATCAACAATCACTGGATTAGGATTTTGCAACAGCACTTCATTAAACAAGGGTTCAATAAAATTGACTAAATGATAAACCTGCTTCAATTTACGGCGACTATCTTGATTAAGCTTGCCATCACGGGTCAGGATATGCAACGCCTTGAGCAGCTCGACGGATTGATTGGGGCGGATTTCAGCGATTTGTGTCATGGCGCTATTTTAAGGCAAAAACTCAATAAGGTTATTGAATGCAGATAAAAACTTGATTTGTAGCGCTAAATGTTAAAATGCCTGATTAGAAACAAACAATTTCGCTTCATCCTCAACAAATGATGCAGTGAAAAAGTTAGAATTGATGAGGAAGTAGAATAAATGGCAATCCAATGGTATCCGGGTCATATGACCCAAGCACGCAAAAAAGCCGAAGAAACAATGGAGTTTATGGACATTGTGATTGAGGTGCTAGATGCGCGCGTGCCTGAAGCCAGCCATAATCCGGTTATCAATGAAATGCGCTTATTTCGCCAGCGCCCCAACCTAAAAATATTGAATAAATCTGACTTGGCTGACCCTAAAGCAACCGAGGCTTGGCTTAATTACTTTAACCGACAACCCAATACCAAAGCTGTTGCACTTTCATGTAAAAAACCCGGTGAAGCCAATAAAATTCCTAAGCTATGTTTGGCGCTAACGCCTCACCGTGGCACGCATTTAAAGCCATTACGCATGTTAATTATGGGCATTCCTAACGTCGGTAAATCTACCTTAATGAACGCGCTGTTAAACCGCCGCGTGGCTAAAGTGGGTGACGAGCCAGCGGTGACTAAAAGTCAGCAGCGCTTTGATATTTCAGAGACCATGAGTATTACCGATACGCCAGGCATGATGTGGCCAAAAATTCAGTATGAATCTGATGGCTATATGCTCGCAGCCAGTCATGCGATTGGTCGCAATGCCGTCATTGATGAAGATGTGGCGCTATTTTTAGCAGACAATTTACTCAAAACTTACCCTGCGCTCATTAATGCACGTTACAAACTAGATACCATGAAACATGAGGGTGGCTTTTTAGATGTACTCAACATGGATGGGGTAGATTTACTCGAAGCCATCGCCAGACGCCGCTCATATAAACGTCATGATGGCTTATACGATATGGAAAAAACGGCAGTCGCATTTTTAACCGATTACCGTAGTGGCGCAATTGGCAGAATTAGTCTTGAAACGCCTGCAAGTCGGCAACTCATGATGCAGAAAACTTTACCTGTGGAACCCAGCAATGAGGCCTTACCTGAAGCGGATGAAAAGCTAGATTAACGGTCTTTTTTGACCAACTGCTTACTAAACTCAACTTCCATCTTACTCACGCGCTTAGGTGTTTGTGGACCATAAGCGTTCACAAAAGTCACAAAATCATCCAACATCATGGGCTCGCACAGGCGAACTGAATCGCCTGTCTCATTAGGCAACACCAAACAAAACATCGCGCCACTATTCATGGTCATTGAATAATTTGGATTTTCGCTACGGCGTTTAAGCCTATCAATGGCGGCGCTTGCTCTGGTTGATCTCATGCGTGTTCCTTATGTTGGCTGACGAGTCGTTTAACTCACTGGTCATGCCAAATATTATGGCATGGATTAGCGAATCTCATTGAAACTTAAGTTTAGGTAGCTAGTTATAGGCTTAGACGCTAAAATCTCACGCTGAAGTTTTTCTCTGAAATTCAACCTCACATTTAAGTCACGCATGCTAAACAGCCTTAACTCGCCGCAACGCGAGGCAGTTAAATATCTCGACGGTCCTTTACTGGTACTGGCTGGCGCTGGTAGTGGCAAAACACGCGTGATTACGCAAAAAATCAGTTATTTAATTGATGAGGCCGGCTATTCACCTAAAGAAATTGCAGCCATCACCTTTACTAACAAAGCGGCGCGCGAGATGCAAGAACGCGTGAGTAAGCTCATGCAAGGCAGAAGTACTAAGGGCCTCACCATTGCCACGTTTCACTCACTAGGCTTACAAATGCTACGGGCTGAAGCCTCGTTAATGGGCTACAAACCACAGTTTTCAATTTTAGATTCTTCCGATAGTTTTAAAATTGTGGCGGATATTTTAGCCACCACCGATAAGCAATTGTTACGTAAAACACAGTGGCAAATTTCGGCTTGGAAAAATGCCTTTATTAATGCCGATCAAGCCAAAGCGCAAGCCGATGAAGAACTGACCCATGCCGCCGCTAAGGTCTATCAGCTATACCAACAAACCCTTAAAGCCTACCAAGCGGTAGATTTTGATGATCTAATCAAACTACCGGTAGAACTGTTTGAACAGCACGAAAGTGCCCTT
>CAILFU010000193.1 GCA_903833595.1 uncultured Pseudomonadota bacterium | reverse complement strand
CTACGTACTCGGCCTTCATTGCGGGTTCGGCGCGCTTTAATGCCTTGGCGTATCCATACTTCTTCTTGGGCTAAAAATTTATCAAATTTTGCGGCATGAATTTCTTCAACGGCGATTAACTCTTCTTTTTTAACTTGGTATTGGGTGAAGTTGCCGATAAAGTCTGTGAGTATGCCGCGGTCAAGTTCAGTAATGCGCGTCGCGAGGCTATCTAAAAAACGTCTATCATGCGTGATAAATAAGACGCTACCCGTAAAGCCTAACAATAGACCTTCTAGCCATTCAATCGCCTCTAAATCCAGATGGTTGGTGGGTTCGTCTAGTAATAATACTTCAGGCTCTGCCACCAGTGCCCGACCGAGCGCCACACGTTTGCGCCAACCGCCAGATAGTGTGGAAATTAACGCATCCGCATCTAACTTTAAGCGACTTAATACGGTTTCAACTCTTGATTGTGCAACCCAGCCATTTTGAATGTCTAACTCATGTTGTAGGTGCTGCATTTTTGTCATCAGCGCATCAATATCTGCGTCTGGCATGCCCATGTCATGCGTGACTTGGTGGTAATCAATAATGGTTTGTTGTAGCGAGCCTAGGCCTTCTGCTACCGCTTCAAATACGGTATGCGTTGCGTCTAGTTCGGGTTCTTGTGGTACATAGACAACGCGAGTATTGGGCGCACGCCATACCGTGCCTTCATCTAACTTAATGGTACCGGCAATGGCTTTTAATAAGCTAGATTTGCCTGCGCCATTGCGGCCAATTAACCCAACGCGTTCGCCAGCATCTAATTGAAATGAGGCATGGTCGAGTAGGGCGTGATGGCCAAAAGCGAGGGAGGCATTATCTAAGCTAATAAAAGGCATATGGGTATATTTGATTTCTACAGATGGATGTGATGTACGGTGGTTAATAGCAAAGTGGCTAGATGGTAACGGCCGGTATTATAACCGAGGCTAGGCGTATTTAATGAACTTTAGTTGCTAATTCAATTACTTATTTGCCAACATGGCTTTGATATTGGCCATTTTTGATTTACCAAAGTCTTTGCTAATTTCGGGGTCATTAAACGGATTACCAAAATGCCGCACGTCGTCTTTAGGCAGTTCTGCAATAAAGCGGCTAGGCTCACACATTTGTATTTCACCGGCACGTTTACGTTTTTTGCACCATGAGATATTCAGTGACTTTTGCGCGCGTGTAATGCCCACGTACATCAGGCGCCGCTCTTCTTCAATCTTGCTCGGGTCTAGCACGCCAGCATCAATACTTTCACGGTGTGGCAAAATGCCTTCTTCTACACCAATTAAAAATACGTGACCAAATTCCAAGCCTTTGGCCGCGTGTAGTGTAGAAAGTTTGACCGCATCCGGCTCACCAGCATCCGTGCCTTCTAGCATGCTCATGAGTGAGACCATTTGTGTCAGCGCTAACAGATTTTTAGCTTCAGTTTCATTGCCATATTCGGTGTTGGCTTCACCTTTATTGGTCAGCCAGCCAATAAAGTCTAGTACATTGGCCCATTTACTTTCAGCTGCGCGAGGCTCTTCGCTGTCATACAGAAACGCTTCGTATTGAATAGTATTGAGTAAATCGTTCAGCACCTCACCTGCGGGGTCGCGCACGGCCCTGACTTGCAGTTTATTGATGTATTGGCAAAAATTAAGTAAATCATCTAATTGTTTATTGCCTACTTCACTTTGAAAGTCTGCTTCAAAGGCAGCAGCAAATAATGAAATCTTGTGGGCACTGGCAAATTCCCCCAGCCTTTCTAGCGTGGTATTGCCGATGCCTTTTTTAGGGGTGGTCGCGGCGCGGATAAACGCAGGATCGTCATCTTCATTGGCGATTAAGCGTAAATAACTGATTAAATCTTTAATCTCAGCTTTATCAAAAAATGACTGACCACCAGAGACGGTGTAAGGGATTTTATGGTTGCGTAATTGCTGTTCAAAGATGCGCGATTGATGATTACCACGATACAAAATGGCGTAATCGAGAAACTTAGTTCTATATTCAAACTTATGCGCTTGCAACTTCATGATGACTGATTCCGCCTCTGCTTCTTCACTCATGGCGGCAGATACTTGAATTAAATCGCCTGTCCCTAAATCGCTCCACAATTTCTTTTCAAACAGTTTCGGGTTATTACTAATAACTTGATTGGCCGCGCGCAAAATACGTACGGTAGAGCGGTAGTTTTGCTCTAATTTAATCACTTTTAATTTGCTAAAATCATCGGTGAGTTGACGCAAATTTTCGACATCAGCACCGCGCCAACCATAAATGGCCTGGTCATCATCACCCACGGCAGTAAATTGGCCACGCACGCCGGTGAGCATTTTCACGAGTTTGTATTGGCAGGCGTTAGTATCTTGATATTCGTCTATCAGCAAATATTGTAATTTACGTTGCCATTTATTAAGGGCACTTTCGTGCTGTTCAAACAGTTCTACCGGTAGTTTGATTAGATCATCAAAATCTACCGCTTGGTAGGCTTTAAGGGTTTGTTGGTATAGCTGATAGACCTTAGCGGCGGCATGGGTCAGTTCTTCATCGGCTTG
>CAILFU010000192.1 GCA_903833595.1 uncultured Pseudomonadota bacterium | reverse complement strand
GCTGTGGTAAGTAAATCTAGACTACTCACACCACTACTTAATCGCTCTGGATAACCCAGTCCATATGCAATAGACGTACGCATATCCGGATTGCCCAGTTGCGCCAATATACTGCCATCAATATATTCAACCATAGAATGAATTACACTTTGCGGATGAACAACCACTTCTATCTGCTCAGGGAGCGCATTGAACAGCCAATAAGCCTCAATAACTTCCAAGCCTTTATTCATTAAAGTGGCAGAGTCTATAGTTATTTTTGGCCCCATCACCCAATTAGGGTGGTTTAATGCTTGTGCGCGAGTCACGGCTTTTAACTCTTCAATGCTTGAATTTCTAAAAGGTCCGCCAGATGCTGTTAACAACACTCGCTTGACGCCCATGCTAGCTAAACTGCCACTCTTTTGTTGAGGCATCGCCTGAAATATAGCGTTATGTTCGCTGTCAATGGGTAGTAAGGTAGCCCCACCACTCACCACCGCCTCCATGAATAAATTACCTGCCATCACCAGTGTTTCTTTATTTGCCAGTAATATACGCTTGCCCGCTTTCGCTGCAGCCATAGCTGGGTGCAGCCCTGCAGCACCCACAATAGCTGCCATGACAATATCAACCTCATCATGTGAAGATATTTCGCAAAGCGCTGCCTCTCCATGCAAGACAACAGTAGTTGATCCAATGCTTTCTAGTTGTGCACTTAACATTGCCGCAGCTGACTCCTGCAGCATGACAGCATAATGTGGCTTATATTTTTCACATAAGGCAAACAAACCTTTAACATTATTGTTTGCTGTTAAAGCGAAAATAGCAAAGCGATCGACATGTTGCGAAATGACATCTAATGTCTGCATACCAATGGTGCCAGTAGCGCCAAGGATAGTCACATATTGAATTTTTTGCGGACTCAATTTATCTAACATGTAATTGAAGATTCGCAAAAATAGGGAAGTAAATATAAAATAAAACTAAAGGTAGTGTCGAGATTAAACCATCGATTCTATCAAGCACGCCTCCATGGCCAGGAAGTAGATGGCTGCTATCTTTTTTGCCAGCATGACGCTTCAATAGCGATTCAAATAAATCTCCCATGATACTGAGCACGACAATAATCCACAGACCCACAATTAACCAGCGACTAATATGCAAATAATAGCAAAGTAGTAAGCCATACAAAGTTGACGCTAGTATCGCACCAGCAACACCTTCCCAAGTCTTCCCAGGACTAATTTCTGGTGCAAGTTTATGGTGCCCAAAACGTTTCCCTGCGAAATATGCGGTGCTATCCGCCAACCAAACAGTTGATAGCACTGCTAATAATAACCAAGGGCTAATGAGCTCTAGGCCATTTAAAGCGACCCAAGTAGCAAGCAGTAATAATAAGCCCAACACCGACATTACTAATTTATTAGTAACTTTCTTTCTAGAAATAAGCCAAATTGGGATTAAGGCTATCCAAAACACCGTGGACATACACAACAAACTAAATTCTAATTCATCCTTGTAATGGCCTAATGGTATATGTGAAGAGAATAACATCATCAAACCTATACTTAATGCAGCTGCTAAATTCAGTAGCATTTGAAGCTTAGTTAGCTTGATCAGATTAGACCATTCCCAAATAGCAATTAATGTGGCAGAGAGTGTAATTACAGCCCACACTTGATTACTCGCCTTAAACAAAGCCACTGAAAATCCAATACCAAGCATAATGGCGGTGATGATTCTAGTTTTAAGCATTTATATTCTAACGATAATATTATGTTGCAGTATCGGCAATTACACCGCTTAATTGTTCACTCGTGCGACCAAATCGACGCTCGCGTTTTTGGTAAGATTGAATCGCTAAATTTAAAGCCGCTTCATTGAAATCTGGCCATAAGGTATCAGTGAAATAAAGCTCTGTATAAGCAAGTTGCCAAAGTAAGAAATTACTAATGCGACTTTCTCCACCCGTACGTATAAATAAATCTGGCTCAGGCGCATAGTTCATTGATAAATATGATGTGAGATGTTCTTCTTGAAAAGTGCCAGCAAGTTGCGGTTCCGCTAACTGCATTTTATTGACCGCCTGCAGAACATCCCAACGACCACCATAATTTGCAGCAATCGTCAGTATTAAGCCAGTGTTATTCTCTGTCATTTGTTCTGAATCCTCAATTTGCTTTATAAGGCTCGCATCGAAACGACTGCGATCTCCAATCACCATAAGTTTGACGTTGTTTTCATTCATGCTAATCACTTCTCGCTTAAGGGCGCGCATAAACAACCCCATTAAAAATGACACTTCCTCTTCAGGCCTGCGCCAGTTTTCGCTACTAAATGCAAAAAGTGTTAGATATTCAACTTTCATATCTGAGCATGACTTGACCAAGTCGCGTATCATTTCGGCACCGCGTGCATGCCCCGCGACTCTAGGTAAAAAACGCTTACGTGCCCAGCGCCCATTGCCGTCCATAATGACAGCAATATGTTTAGGTATTTCAGCTACAACTGGAATAGTTTTTGTCGCGCTAGAGAAAAAAGCCACATTGATTCCAATCAAGTTGTATTAAATTTTGAGAATAGGGGTAAATATATGAGTTGAGAGTCCAATATAATTGCAATCAAACAGCCATCAATTCAGCTTCTTTTACTTGTAGCATCTTGTCAACTTCTGCCACGGCTTTATCTGTCGCTTTTTGGATATCATCTTGTGCACGGCGCTCGTCGTCCTCAGAAATTTCTTTATCTTTCAACATTTTTTTTAGTGCATCATTAGCATCGCGCCTTACATTACGAATGGACACCTTAGCGCCTTCAGCTTCTGCACGTACAATTTTAGTCATGTCACGGCGACGCTCTTCAGTAAGCATAGGCATGGGTACGCGAATTAAATCGCCATTTGTGGCTGGATTTAAACCTAAGTCACAATCACGAATAGCCTTTTCAACCTTACCAATCATACTTTTTTCGAATGGCTGCACATTAATGGTGCGAGCATCCCCAAGATTGACGTTTGCCACTTGGTTCACAGACACCATAGAGCCATAGTATTCAACCATCACATGGTCTAACAAGCCAACATGGGCACGACCTGTACGCACTTTAGCTAAATCATTTTTCAGCACTTCTAATGATTTCTGCATTTTTTGAGCCGCGTTTTTCTTCACTTCATCTAACATTTACTTCTCCAACTAAAAGCTAATATTTATTGGTAATTGATACATATTTTTTGGCTAAATAGACCATTTAAGGTATTGGCAGAGTGACTGCTTTAGTTACCTTGAAGTACAAGGACTATGGGGTCACCATCGTGCCTTCATCTTCACCCATCAGCACTCTCTTTAGTGCACCTTGCTTGAAAATACTAAACACAATGATAGGGAGTTTTTGATCACGACATAAAGTGAGTGCCGTTGCATCCATCACTTTAAGGTTTTTAATGATGGCCTCATCAAAGCTAATGGTTTTATAACGCATGGCCTCAGGATTTGTTTTCGGATCATCCGTGTAAATACCATCAACTTTTGTCGCTTTAATGACAACGTCGGCATTCATTTCCATACCACGCAAGGCTGCTGCAGTATCTGTAGTGAAGAATGGGTTGCCAGTTCCCGCACCAAAAATAACCACACGCCCTTCTTCTAAATAACGAATGGCTTTACCGCGTATATATGGCTCGGCTACTTGTTCGATATTCAAGGCACTTTGCACCCTAGCATTAAGCCCAATATTTTTCATGGCATCTTGAAGTGCCATCGCATTCATTACGGTCGCCAGCATACCCATATAATCTGCGGTTGCTCTATCCATTCCCTCTGCTGCAGGCGCTACACCACGAAATATATTACCACCCCCTATGACCACTGCGACTTGCACGCCTAAATCAACCACTTCTTTGACTTCGCCAACAATACGACTAATTGTTGCACGGTTAATGCCATAAGCATCATCGCCCATCAAAGCCTCGCCAGAAAGTTTAAGTAATATCCGTTTGTAGGCGGGTGCTGCCATAATAATTCTCTCTTTTTAAGTTTGCTTATTTAAGCATAAAAACACCTATTTAGGCATAAAAAAATCACTTTAGATACGAAATCCGCAGTAAATTTCATCTAAAAAAAATGGATTAAGCGCTAAGCTTAATCCATTCGTTTAACTAAGAAGAAAAAATGGGGTCACAAAATATAACCCGCTTATTCCTAACAAGTTTAATCCTAAACCATTGCTGCCGCTGCAACTTCTGCCGCATAGTCAACCACTGCTTTTTCAATGCCCTCGCCTACGGTAAACATCGTAAATGAAGCGACAGACGCCCCTTTAGATTTAAGCAACTGTTCAATAGTAAACTTATCATCCTTAACAAAAATCTGACTTAACAAAGTCACGTCTTTTAAGAATTTTTGCACTGTACCATCGGCAATTTTCTCTAACATAGCTTCCGGTTTACCTGCTTCTTTTGCTTTTTCAATTGCAACGCGACGCTCAGCTTCAATTAAGCTGGCATCAATACCAGATGCATCTAATGATCTAGGCTTAGCTGCAGCAATGTGCATTGCAATATCCTTAGCTAAAGCATCATCGCCACCTACTAAGTCCACTAACACGCCAATTTTACTACCGTGAATATAGCTAGCTAATTTACCTTGAACTACTGGACGAACAAAGCGACGTGGCGTAATGTTCTCGCCAATTTTACCTACTAATTGCGCACGAGTGCCTTCAACGGTTGAATCACGCATAGCAAGTTCAGACACTGCTGCGATATCAGCAGGATTACTAGCTGAAACAATCGCTGCTAACTCATTTACAAATTTCAAGAAATCTTCATTTTTTGCACAAAAGTCCGTTTCCGAATTGACTTCAATCATTGCGCCAGTTTTACCATCTGCACTAATGCTCACGCCAACCGTACCTTCTGCGGCAACACGTCCAGCAGCTTTACTTGCTTTATTACCAAAACGTACACGAAGAATTTCTTCCGCACGAGTCATATCGCCTTCAGCTTCAGTCAATGCCTTTTTACAATCCATCATTGGCGCATCTGTGCGCTCACGTAATTCTTTTACCATACTTGCGGTAATTTCAGCCATTTTAAGCTCCTAAATTATTGTAAACCACTTTCAATTTGTAGTTTAGTCTATTGATTCTATGTATTAATTTTCAATATTTAAAAATTAAACTAAAGATATATTATTAAATTAAAAAAGGGGCACTAAGCCCCTTTTAAGAAAACATCAATTACGCAGCTGCTACTTCAGCAATTTCTACCGTTTCTTCAGCGGCAGATTTAACTAGCTCAGAAATTACTGAACTACGTCCCTCTAGTACAGCATCAGCGATACCGCGAGCATACAAGCGAATTGCACGGCTAGAGTCATCATTACCAGGAATGACAAAAGCTACACCGTCAGGCGAGTTATTGGTATCTACTACACCAATAACTGGGATGCCCAATTTAGCTGCTTCTGTAATAGCGCCACTTTCATGGCCAACGTCAATAATGAAAATAGCATCCGGTAAGCCACCCATCTCTTTAATACCACCAATAGAGCGTTCTAGCTTTTCAATTTCACGCTTGTAACCTAGCGCTTCTTTCTTACCAAATTTTTCTAAACTGCCATCTAACAACATTGCTTCAAAATCATGTAGACGTTTGATTGATTGTTTAACAGTTTTAAAGTTAGTTAACATGCCACCCAACCAGCGGTGATTAACATAAGCACAGCCAGCACGGCTAGCTTCTTCTTTTACGATGTCGCGCGCTTGGCGTTTAGTACCTACGAATAAAATACGACCTTTGTTTGCCGCTAATGTACGAACATGCTTTAGCGCATCTTCGAATAATGGCAATGTTTTTTCAAGGTTAACAATATGAATTTTGTTACGGTCACCGAAAATAAACGGTGCCATTTTTGGATTCCAGTAACGAGTTTGATGGCCAAAGTGAACGCCGGCTTCTAACATATCACGCATAGTGATTGACATAATATTTCTCTTTTCTAAAGGGTTATTAATTCACACAACACCAAAAACACTTTGATTTATAAGCCTTTTTTTAAGCCTAAAACTTTAAGCACCCTTGATTGGGTTGTATGTAAATTTTACAGCACCTACTGATGCTGAATTTCTGCTAAATTGCAGACCGCGCATAATACCATCAACTAACTGAGTTTGCTAGCTTTTAGCGATATTTTCAGCTAGCTTTAAAATGAAATGTTAAGTTTTCAAGTAATTTCACAAACTAATCTATAAAAAACAACTTAATCTTAAGCAATTCAGCAGAATGGGATGCTTTTACTGCTCTGTTTGGCATTTTTAGCTTCCGCTTAATAATGTATGTTATCAAGTAACAAAGGGGGATTGTTGGATGGCGCTAACTCGACCAAAACTAGTCAAAAAAGATATTGATGCATGGATTAATTTTTTAAGCACCGCAGATATTCCTGTGCTTAAAAGTACTGCACGTGAAATAGAAGAATTAAAAAAAGATGAAGATAAGTTATGTGCACGATCAGTTACAGCTGCAGTAATCAATGATCCCATGATGGTCTTTAGAGTACTCAGCTATACACAAAAACACAAAAGAAAACAGCAGCTGCAAGATTTACTGCAAGTAGAACAAGCAGTTTTAATGATGGGTACAACTTCTTTCTTTACAAATATACCCACCAATTTTCTAGTGGACGATATTCTTAAGGACAACCCAGTGGCTTTAATGCATTTATTAAAGCTTATACGACGTGCGCATCGCGCTGCTGATTTTGCAGCAGATTGGGCAACACACCTGACCGATTTGCGCGCAGAAGAAGTGCGAACAGCTGCCTTGCTACACGATTTAGCAGAAATGCTCATGTGGTGCTTTGCTCCTGAAGAGATGAATACTATTTATGCGATGCAACTTGCGGATAAAACCATACGCAGCATCAATGCGCAACAAGAAGTATTAGGATTTAAATTGCAAGATTTACAAAAAATGTTGGTGGTAGAATTTCAGTTACCACCGCTACTTTCAAAGCTTATGCAAGATGATGCATCAAGCGAACAACGCGTAAGAAATGTTACGCTAGCAGTGAATCTTGCCCGGCATTCTGCACATGGCTGGGATGACGCAGCTTTACCTGATGACTTTCATGACATTTCAGAATTACTACGAATGGACATTCACCGTGTGATGCTTATAACAGGCGCACCTTAGATTACTTAGAATTTTAAATTATGAATAATGTCTATGCTAAAATAGTCATTCACATTATTTAACTAGTAAGTTCATGGCAATCTCAATCAAAAACCAACAAGATATTGAAAAGATGCGCATTGCAGGGAAACTTGCATCAGAAGTACTAGACTTCATTACCCCTTACGTCATACATGGCGTCACAACAGATCAACTAGACAAGCTTTGCCATGATTATATTGTGGATGTACAGCAAGCCATTCCTGCGCCACTTAACTATGCGCCTGATGGCCATAAACCCTACCCAAAATCAATCTGCACTTCTATTAATCAGCAAATTTGTCATGGGGTACCAAGCGACAAAGTGTTAAAAAATGGCGATATTGTCAATATCGATATTACCGTTATTAAAAATGGTTACCATGGCGATACTAGTCGTATGTTTTATGTCGGCGAAGTGACTACTCAAGCTAAACGTTTATGCGAAAT
>CAILFU010000191.1 GCA_903833595.1 uncultured Pseudomonadota bacterium | reverse complement strand
GCCAGAATGCTCAGGTGTAAGTGGCGCGCCGAATACACGTAACGGCCATTCATTTTTGCTGATATTGGGCTTAATGCCCATGTCTAATACCGGAAAATTATTTACTTGGGTTTGACCTGCTGGGATACGGCTATTAGCATTGGCTAGGCTTTGCACCTCGTTTAGCAAGGGCAATTTTTGCTGCGATGAGTTTTTTCCAATCCAACATACTTAAATCCCTGAGCTTAAATCCCTAAAATTGTCTGAGGGGGCTGACTATTTTTGCTTTTTAAAGCTATCCAATAATAATAAACCTACGCCGACACAAATTGCGCTATCCGCCACATTAAACGCTGGCCAATAGTAACTTTGGTAATGAAAGCTAAGAAAATCTACCACGTAGCCTAAGGTAAATCTATCATACAGATTACCCGCCGCGCCGCCTATCACTAGGGCTAAGCCTAGACAAAAAAGTTTTTCCGCACGGTATTTTTTTATCAGGTAGGTCATCACCACAATGGCGACGATAGAGATGATGCTAAAAAACCATTTTTGCCAGCCGCCTGCTTTAGCTAAAAAACTAAAAGCCGCCCCTTCGTTGTGATAACGTACCAAATCAAAAAAGCTATTAATAGTTAGGCTGTCCCCATACATAAAAGCGCCTTGTATTAAGTGCTTAGTATATAAATCTAGCACTACCACCACAGCACTCAGCGCTAGCCATTTACGCATAAGTACGCACTTCACCAGTACCAAACAAATTATTGACGCAACGACCACAAACTTTTGGGTGTGCCTTATCTGAACCAACGTCTGCACGGTAATGCCAGCAACGGTCACATTTAACGTGTGCACTTGGTGTGACTGCGATTTTTTGCTCAGCCGCACTCACTGCCCGATACACCTTAGCACTTGAAGTAATCATGGCAAAACGCAAATCATCACCTAGGCTATTAAGTGCTTCATAGCTAGCATCACTCGCATGAAAATCTAATTCTGCTTGCAAGGATGAGCCTACTTGCCCTGTGGCGCGCAACACTTCGATTTCTTTTGCAGCCTGACTACGTACGGTGATAATCATCTCCCATGCATTTAAGCGCTGCTGAGTTAATCCATGTTGAGGTAATTCATACCATACATCCTCAAACACCGTTGCATCTTTATCCAAACCTAAAGTTTGCCAAATTTCATTGGCTGTAAAGCTAAGTATAGGTGCCATTAAACGCATCATGCTTTGTGTAATGTGATACAAAGTGCTTTGGGCGGCACGTCGTGCATGCGAAGTCTCACCAGCGGTATAAAGTCTATCTTTGAGAATGTCTAAGTAAAACCCACCTAAATCTTCCGAGCAAAAGCTCACGAATTTTTGTACGGCCAAATGGAATTCATACTTATCGTAATCTGCCAAAATTTCTGTTTGCAGTTGATGTGTTAAATACAAGGCATATTGATCAATTTCCAGCCATTCGCTTACTGCTAACAGGTCTTTATTTGCATCAAAATCAGCAATGTTCGCCAATAAAAATTTCATAGTATTTCGAATACGGCGATAGCTTTCTGACACACGTTTTAAAATCTCATCTGAGATGGTGAGTTCGCCAGAGTAATCGGTCGAAGCTGTCCATAACCTTAGAATATCTGCGCCATAAGTATCCATCACCTTTTGTGGCGCAACGACGTTGCCCTTAGATTTACTCATTTTGTGTCCAGCGCCATCTACCACAAAACCATGGGTCAACAAAGCCGCATAAGGTGCACGACCATCAATCGCACAACCCGTCAGCAAGCTTGATTGAAACCAACCGCGATGTTGATCAGAACCTTCTAAATACAAATCAGCGGGGTACTGCAACTCTGGACGGCGCTTTAAAACCGCCGCATGCGTTGCACCAGAATCAAACCACACATCTAAGGTATAAGTGACTTTTTTGTAACTTTCCGCATCAGTTGGGGCATGCTGCGCCAAAAATGCGGGCCCATCTAAGCTAAACCAAGCCTCAATACCACTTTTCTCAACCAATAAACAAGCGGCTTCGAGTAAATTAGCAGTTTGTGGATGTGGCACACCCGTTTCTTTATGCACAAAAAATGGCATAGGCACGCCCCAATTACGCTGGCGTGATACGCACCAATCAGGACGGTTTTTAATCATCGCTTCAAGGCGTGCGCGTCCCCAATCAGGGAAAAATTCAGTTTTATCAACAGCTTGATTTGCAAATTCACGCAAGCTTTTACCTGATACATCAATTTCATTCATGCCAATAAACCATTGGTGCGTCGCTAATTGCATGAGTGGCGTTTTATGACGCCAGCAATGTGGAAAGCTGTGATTTAAACGGACACTGGCAAGCAAAGCGCCACTTTCTGTCATAGCGGCTAAAATGACCTTGTTCGCTTCTTTACGGTCTAGGTCACGAATTGCTTCAAATTCAACTAATTCACTATTGAAAAATTTACCATCGCCACCCATCAACACACGCGGTTTTTCATTAGGAAAATTAGCCCTCATCACCAGCCAGTCGTCGTTACCGTGCGCAGCAGCGGTATGCACCAAGCCAGTCCCTGCATCAGTAGTCACGTGTTCACCACAAATAACTGGCACTTGACGGTTGTCAAATGGGTGCATAAGAGCTAAACCATTTAACACTGCGCCCTTACATGAGGCTAGAATTTTAGCACCCTCTTCACCATATCGAGCCAGCGTCACTTGCGCCAATTCACGCGCAAGGATTAGTGAGCCCTTGCTGGTTTGAATCAAGTCATAATCAAGTTCAGGATGCACACTCACCGCTTGGTTAGCAGGCAATGTCCAAGGCGTTGTTGTCCAAATCACCGCGTACACATCACCAGCAACATTCACACCAAAAGCTTTGCTCAAGGTGGCGTTATCTGCAACTTTAAAACCCACATCAATCGCGGGTGAATTTACATCTTCGTATTCAACCTCTGCCTCAGCTAAGGCAGAACCACAATCTACGCACCAATGCACGGGCTTGCTACCTTGGTACAGATAGCCATTTGTATGGATTTCACCCAAGGCACGCATGATATCTGCCTCGGTTTTAAAGTCCATCGTCAGGTATGGATTATCCCAATCACCCAACACACCTAAGCGAATAAAATCTTTCTTTTGGCGTTCAACTTGCTCTGCGGCGTATTCACGGCAAAGCGCACGAAATTTAGCTGGGTCAATATTTTTGCCGTGGGCTTTTTCTACTACTAGTTCAATAGGTAATCCATGACAATCCCAACCCGGCACATAAGGCGCATCAAAACCACTCATAGTTTTTGATTTAATAATGATGTCTTTGAGGATTTTATTTACTGCATGGCCAATATGAATATCGCCGTTAGCATATGGTGGACCGTCATGCAAAATGAATTTGGTCTTACCTTTGCGGGCTTGGCGAATGCGCTGATAAAGCTTATTGTCAGTCCATTCTTTTAACCATGCAGGCTCACGCTTAGCCAAATCGCCACGCATAGGAAACGTGGTTTCAGGCAGGTTTAATTTATATTTATTCTGTTCTTTATTTTGGTCTTCGGTCATTTCAAATCTCAAATAAATCTCTCGCAACTGCGACATCTTTTTTAATTTGCGCCTTTAGCGCATCTAAATTGGCAAACTTCATTTCGTCACGTATTTTGTGTAAAAATTCTATGTGCACATGTTTACCATATAAATTACCATCAAAATCAAGTACATGAACTTCTAGCATTAATTTAGAGGTGCCAGCAATCGTGGGCCGCACGCCTAAATTAGCCACTGCATTCAAACCATCTAATTTTACCGCATACACCCCCGTTAATGCTGGACGCTCATGCCACATATGTACATTAGCAGTAGGGAAACCTAATTCTCGGCCACGTTTTGCGCCATGTACCACCTTACCGCTAATACTGTAAGGACGGTTTAATAACTGAGTAGCCACTTGTAGATCACCCACTGCTAGAGCATTACGGACGCGCGTGCTAGAGACTCTAGCACCCTGTAAATCCACTTGCGGCAAACTTACTAAGTTAAATTTAGCCTCTATAAAATCCAACACCGAACCAACCCGCATAGCGCCAAATCTAAAATCGTCTCCTACCAAAATAGATTTTGCATTCAATGAATCGCGCAAAATCATTTGCATGAATTGCTGCGGGCTTAGTTTAGCAAAACGCTGATTAAACCGACATACGTAAGTGTTTTTAACCCCCGCTTCCGAAAAGTGCTCAAGCTTTTCACGCAAAGAACTGAGTCGAGAAGGTGCAGTTTCTGAAGAAAAAAACTCACGAGGATGCGGTTCAAACGTCATCACGGCAGAACTTAGATTGGCCGCTTGCGCTGTTTCAATCAATTTTTTTAATAACGCCTGATGTCCTAGGTGCATACCATCAAAATTACCTATCGCAACTGCACAGGGTAACTGCGGCGCAGTTGGGAAGTGCCTAAAAACACGCATTTAATGAATCACCCTGCGTATGTAATCTCGCGGCCTAAACCCTAACAACATCAATGTAGCAAAATAACTAGCCGCACCCAAAGACACTAAGCCAGTGATATAAAGAAGTCGCTTTATTAAACCAAATTGTAGCCACGCTGTAGTCTCGCCTTTAACATAATAAAGCACCACACCCATCACAATTAAAGCAACAACTAGCTTCACTAAAAAGATAAGCCAACCTGGCTGCAAGTGATAAATACCGGCTTTGCGCAAATGATAATAGAGCAAAGATGCGTTAATACATGCACCTAAGCCTATAGCAAGTGCCAACCCTGCATGCTTTAGATCTAAACCGAAAACAAACACTAAATTCATCAATTGCGTTGTGACTAAGGTAAATACGGCAATCTTAACGGGGGTTTTAATATTTTGTCGCGCATAAAAGCCTGGCGCTAAAATTTTAACCAAAATTAAGCCTAACAGGCCAACACTGTAGGCAACAAGGGCTTGCTGTGTCATCAATACATCTATTCCAGTGAATTTTCCGTAATGGAATAAAGCAACTACCAAGGGTGCAGACAATACCGCCAAAGCAACCGCTGCTGGTGCTGCCAAAATAAAGGTTAAACGCAAGCCCCAATCTAACAATTGTGAATATTCAATATCATCTCGACTGGCATAGGCTTTAGATAAACTGGGTAACAATATCGTCCCCAAGGCAACACCCATGACACCCGTAGGAAACTCCATTAATCTATCAGCGTAGTACAACCAGCTAACGCTACCCGTTTTTAAAAATGAGGCGAAAACCGTATTAATAATGAGCGAAATTTGCGCCACTGAAACACCTAATACCGCCGGCCCCATCAGCTTTAAAATGCGCCAAACGCCTTCATCATCTCGTTTAAGTTCAAACTTTGGTAATAAGCCAATCTGCTTTAAAAATGGAATCTGAAAAATTAATTGCAGAAAACCTCCAAAAAATACTGCCCAAGCAAGCACTTTAATAGGTTCAGCAAAATGATCTGCAAAAAATAATACCGCTACTATCATTGAAACGTTAAGCCAAACGGGCGTAAACGCCGGAATGCCAAACTTGTTATAGGTATTGAGAACGCCACCCGCCATTGAAACCAGCGAGATAAAGAAAATGTAGGGGAATGTAATACGTAGCAACTCTATCGTTAACTGCATTTTGGCATGATCAGCAGTAAAGCCAGGTGCAATTAAAGCGACGATTAAAGGAGCCGCTAACATCCCTAGCATTGTCACGCCCACTAAAATCATGCCCATCCATGTGGCCACACGGTTAATCAGGCTGTGCGTTTCTTCAAAGCTACGCTGGCTTTTATATTCCGCCAATATAGGTACAAAGGCCTGACTAAAGGCACCTTCAGCAGAAACTCTGCGTAATAAGTTAGGGATTTTGAATGCCACAATGAATGCATCACTCAGCATCCCTGCGCCAAACACGCGAGCGATAAGCGTATCTCTCACAAAACCTAATATACGAGAGACAAAAGTCATGCTACCAACTTTGGCCAATGCTTTGAGTAAATTCATGTAAGGCTTTTAATAAAACTGCAATAAAATTGATGTATTAAACACATATTGCGTGATTTTAACATGCTAGCCACTATCTCGTAGCAAATGCCTATGATATTTACCGCATTTTAACTTGCAATAGTTTTATAAAATGGCTATTATTATGGGCTTCGTATTTTGAATAGCTTTTAGGAAAAATCTCAGATGGCAAATACCGCACAAGCAAGAAAACGTGCTCGTCAAGCAGTAAAGCAACGCGCTCACAATGCAAGTTTGCGTTCTACTTTGCGCACCGCGATTAAAAAAATTATTAAAGCAGTAGAAGCTGGCGATAAAACCGCAGCTGTTGCAGCTTACAGTGAAAACGTCAGTGTGATTGATCGCATTGCAGATAAAAAAATCATTCACAAAAATAAAGCTTCACGTCATAAAAGCCGCTTAAATGCTGCAATTAAGGCTATGGCGGGTACTGTATCAGCGCCTGTTGCAAAAAAAGCAGCACCAAAAGCAAAGGCTGAAGCTAAACCAGTAGCAGTGGTTAAAGCTAAAGCTGCACCTAAAGCGAAAGCTGAAGCCGCGCCTAAGGCAAAAGCAGCACCAAAAGCTAAAAAAACAGTATAGTTAGCCGCGTATATTAAAAAAGCCGAACTGATGTTCGGCTTTTTTATTGTCGCTTACTTTACTTGTAAGCTGGACATTACCCATTCATTAATCGCCAATATTTAAATCAGCACGCACCTGCATCGCCTGTTTAATTGCCTCATCGCGGCTCACATTAATAACTGTGAAATGGCCCATTTTACGGCCTGGGCGCGCCTCATGCTTACCGTACAAATGCATTTTAAGCTGCGGATTGTTCAATGCATTTTGCCATTCTGGCGCCGCAAGATTTTCAGGCCAAATGTCACCTAGTAAATTAACCATCACTGCTGGACTATGCTGCCTGGTGCTACCTAATGGTAGCCCAGCCATCACGCGCACTTGCTGTTCAAACTGACTGGTCACGCAGGCATCAATAGTATAGTGACCAGAATTATGAGGGCGTGGTGCCATTTCATTAACGAGTAATTCACCGTTACATACAAAAAACTCCACGCCTAGTACACCGGTGTAGGCCAATTTTTCTGCAACTATGATTGCTAACTTTTGTGCTTGATGACTAATTGCATCGCGGCCGCGTGCAGGAGCGATTGAAACATCCAATATACCATTCAAATGACTATTTTCTGACGTAGGAAAGGTTACCACGTTGCCATGCACATCACGTGCAAGCACCACAGACACCTCATAGTCCAACTTTAACATTTTTTCTAACACACACTCTTCACGCTCAAAGGTTAAAAAAGCCGATTGTGCTTCTTGCTGATTTTTTACTCTAGCCTGCCCCTTACCATCATAGCCAAACCGAGCCACCTTTAAAATGGCAGGGTATATATCACTGTCATCACTGGGTAAATCATCGATTTCATTAACCACTGCATACGGTGCCACAGGCAAACCAGCGTGTTTAAGAAAGTTTTTTTCGCTAACACGATGTTGAGCGATGGCAACGCTATAAGCACTTGGTCTAACAGGCTTGGTTTCTGCTAGAAATGATAAAGAATCGGCTGGCACATTTTCAAATTCCGTACTGATTGCTTCACAAGTATTAGCTAGCTTCAATAATGCAGACTTATCATCAAATGCAGCACAAATATGCACATCCGCAATTTTACCTGCAGGACTATTGCTATCTGGATCTAACACCGTCACTTTATAACCCATTTCATGTGCGGCGATGACAAAGAAGCGTCCTAACTGACCACCACCCAACATACCTAACATCGCTGGCGGCAAAATTATTGTGTTCTGATCTATGTTTTGGTGTGTTGTTTGATAGTTCATATATTAAAGGCTATTGGATTTATATTTAATTCACGCTTAACGCTACTGAGGCTGATCGCTCAACACCATTAACTGTACTTTGTCAGTCTGTTTTGCACGGAAGTCCGTTAATTTTTTCGCCAAATCTTTATCATGATTAGCTAAAATAGAAGCAGCAAACAAGCCAGCATTCGCTGCACCAGCCTCACCGATAGCAAAAGTAGCAACAGGAATGCCTTTGGGCATTTGTACAATTGAAAGTAACGAATCTTGGCCCTGTAAATGCTTAGAAGGCACTGGTACACCTAATACGGGTAACGTTGTTTTAGCTGCCACCATGCCAGGCAAATGTGCTGCGCCACCTGCGCCAGCAATAATCACTTGATAGCCTTTTTTAGCCGCACCCTCTGCAAAGTTAAACATCAAATCTGGGGTACGATGCGCTGAAACCACTTGAGCAGTATAGGCGATATCAAAGTCAGCTAACATTTGAGCGGCCGCCTTCATAATGGGCCAATCGCTATCGGATCCCATGATAATGGCTACTAATGGTTGTTTTTTCATCAACATTCCTTACATTTTTTAGTGTGGCGTTAAATTGCAAATGCCGAAACTATAGCAATACCAAATTATCTCTATGTATCAGTTCTGACTCTTCAACATAGCCCAATATTTTTTCAATTTCAGCACTTGGCTTACGCATGATACGTAAAGCTTCAATAGATGAATAATTCACTAGCCCACGAGCAATCTCATCACCATCAACATCACAACAGGCTACGACTTCTCCGCGTTCAAAATTACCTTCCACGGCGATAACACCAATGGATAACAAGCTTTTACCCTCTTGCTTAATCACTTTTACCGCGCCAGCATCTAGGGTTAATTTACCACGTAGTTGCAAATGATCGGCTAGCCACTGTTTACGTGCGGTTGTTTTCATTTCTGTTGTTTGCAAATGCGTACCAATCACTTCACCTGCCGCCAGGCGAACCAACACATCTTTTTCACGCCCTGATGCAATGACTGTATGAGCACCACTTCGAGAAGCACGCTTAGCCGCGAGTATCTTGGTTAGCATGCCACCAGTGCCAACATTGCTACCCACACCGCCAGCCATCTGCTCTAATGAGGCATCGCCAGCAATAGCATGCTGGACAAATTCAGCATTTTTATCTTTACGTGGATCTGCAGAATATAACCCCTGCTGATCAGTTAAAATCACGAGCACATCAGCCTCAATTAGATTGGCAACCAATGACGCTAAAGTATCGTTATCACCAAAGCGAATTTCGTCGGTCACCACCGTATCATTCTCATTGATAATTGGAATTACTTTTAAATCTAACAATGTACGTAAGGTACTACGTGCATTGAGGTAGCGCTTTCTATCGGCCAAATCATCATGTGTAAGTAACACCTGTGCTGTATGCAACTGATGTCGACTAAAGCAACTCTCGTACATTTGCACCAAGCCCATTTGACCAACTGCAGCAGCAGCTTGTAACTCATTGACTGCGGTTGGGCGCTTTTTCCAGCCTAAGCGTTGCATGCCTTCAGCTACAGCCCCGCTTGAAACTAAAACAACTTGCATACCCTGACGCACCAATGCGGTAATTTGCTCAGCCCACGCGGCAATAGCGACTTGATCCAGCCCATTACCATCATTTGTAACTAGGCTAGAACCCACTTTAACCACAATCACTTTTGCAGCTAAAACCAGGGATTTAAATTCAGTCGAATTCATTTTATAGGTCTTTTATTTCCACAGCTTTACTAGGAATACTTTCATTAATTAATCCGCTTTCTTTAAAAGCACCTTTCAGTGCATCCTCTTCTAATTGCAACTGTTTATTTTCATCAATGTGCTGCATGATAGCGTAGGTAAGCTCTTTACAGCCAATACCGCTGATAGCTGAAATTGCAAACACCGGGCCCTTCCAGCCATAATCTTTAACAAATTTTTTGACGACATTCTCTGAGTCCGGCAACATATCAATCTTATTCAATATCAACCAGCGAGGTTTTTCATATAACGCTTGGTCATACTTTTTAAGCTCTTCTACAATCGCTTTCGCTTCATGTACTGGATCTACCGCTTCATCGAAAGGAGCGATATCGACCAAATGTAATAATAAAGAGGTTCGTTGCAAATGTCGTAAAAACTGATGTCCTAGTCCAGCACCTTCAGCTGCGCCCTCAATAATGCCTGGAATATCAGCAATGACGAAACTGCGCTCAGTATCAACACGCACCACCCCTAAATTTGGATGTAAAGTAGTGAATGGGTAGTCTGCCACTTTTGGTTTTGCCGCAGAAACAGAACGAATATAAGTCGATTTTCCAGCATTAGGCATACCAAGCAAGCCCACGTCTGCTAATACTTTAAGCTCCAAATAAAGCTCAAGCTCTTCTCCTGGGTCACCTTTTGTACATTGGCGTGGTGCACGATTTAAGCTGGATTTGAAATGCACATTACCCAAGCCACCCTTGCCGCCTGCTGCCATTTGCGCACGTTGCCCATGCTCACTTAAATCCACCAACATTTGTCCACTAGCTTTATCAGAAATTACTGTACCTACTGGCACACGCAATAACATTTCTTCGCCTTTAGCACCGTAACATTCTGCACTGCGACCATTTTCACCGCGTTGTGCCCTGAAAACGCGTGAATAACGATAATCAACCAAGGTGTTAATATTACGGTCTGCTTCTATGCTAATAGAGCCGCCGCGACCACCATCGCCGCCGCTAGGGCCACCTAGTGGTTCGTACTTTTCACGACGAAACGTAGCAACACCGTTACCACCATCGCCTGCATATATTTTAATTGTTGCTTCGTCTATAAATTTCATAACTACAGTTTACCAAATAAAAAAGCCCCATCAAACGATGAGGCTTTGATTATTATTACTTTAACTTACGCAGCAACAATAATACTTACAGTATGGCGCTTTAATGCGCCTTTAACTGCAAAAAATACTTTACCATCGGCTTTTGCATACAAAGTATGATCTTTACCCATACCTACATTTTCACCCGCATGCATTTTTGTACCGCGCTGACGCACGATAATACTACCTGCGGTCACTACTGTTTCGCCGAAGGCTTTAACACCTAGTCGTTGTGAGTGTGAATCGCGACCGTTACGTGAACTACCGCCTGCTTTTTTGTGTGCCATGATTTAATCCTTAAGTCTTATTTATTGCTTCAATTATTCTGCAGCTTTAGCGGCTTTTGCTTTTGCTGGCTTAGCAGCAGCTTGACCTGCAGCTAAAATTTCGCCGATTTGAATTTCAGTAAAACTTTGGCGATGACCTTGTGTTTTACGATAATGTTTACGACGACGGAATTTGAAAATCATTACCTTGTCACCGCGACCATGTGAAAGCACAGTAGCTTTAACAGTTGCACCATTAATAATAGGTGAGCCGATCGTTGTTGTGTTGCCATCTGAAACCATTAAAATTTGATCTAGCGTAACAGTACCGCCAACTTCAACTTCTAATTTTTCAACTTTTAATCTTTCGCCTGCAATGACGCGATATTGCTTACCACCAGTTTTGATTACAGCATACATGATTGAGCCTTAAATTACGCTTTCTAAAGAACTCGGCATTATACGCAAATAATGTAGCAAAGCAAACCATAATCGCAAGCTAAATCAAAAAATTATAATCGAGCCTTCGATTCATCATAATCTCAACTATTTAATCGACATAACCGCTACGCTCGGTACCATAAACAATTTTGGCTGTGTTAAAATATTTACTAATTTTTCACGGGTTACTATTGTTACATCAAGCATGAATATACAAAACAATACTCTATCTAATTCCACGCCACTAGATGCCATACAATCTTGCGTCTTGGCAGATATTGCGGCCGTGAATGTGGTTATTCAGCACTCCTTACACTCAGACGTTGTACTAGTAAACCAAGTTGCACATTATATTATCAATAGTGGCGGAAAACGCTTGCGCCCTATATTAGTACTTCTTTCTGCAGGACTATTTGGCAACATTAAACCTGAGCATCACCAACTTGCCGCCGTCGTTGAATTTATTCACACTGCCACATTATTACATGATGACGTGGTCGACGAATCATCAAAGCGGCGTGGGCAAAACACCGCTAACGCGCTATTTGGCAATGCTGCTAGCGTATTAGTAGGCGATTTCGTTTATTCACGCGCGTTTCAAATGATGGTGGCTGTACAAAATATGCGCGTAATGGAAGTGCTTAGTAACGCAACAAACATCATCGCTGAGGGTGAGGTTTTGCAATTACTCAATGTGCATAACGCCGATATTACTGATGAGGCTTACCTAAAAGTCATTCATTACAAAACCGCTAAATTATTTGAAGCTGCGACACGACTCGGTGCGATTCTTAGTAACGCCAGCCCAATGGATGAGGAAGCTTTGAGCCGCTATGGTATGCATGTAGGGACAGCGTTTCAATTGATTGACGATGTATTAGATTTGAGTGGCAATGCAAATGAAATCGGCAAAAACCTTGGGGATGATTTAAACGAGGGCAAGCCCACATTGCCACTACTATACGCAATGCAACATGGCACGTCTGCTGAAGCAGAAATCATAAAGCGCGCGATTGAGCTCGGTGGACTAGATGACTTGTCAATAATATTGAATGTAGTTGAACGAACTGGTGCGCTCACCCATGTAAGAAAAGTTGCTGCTACCGAATCGGAATTGGCATGTGCTTCAATTGCACATTTCGCAGACTCTCCACACAAACAGGCCATGCTGAGCTTGGCAAAATTTTCCGCATCTAGGAATTATTAAATAGCGGTCTAGTTAATTCAGAGTAATCTTCTCACCACTATCTGCGTGGTAATACGTCAAATGCGCACAATCACTGGCGCCAGATGTAAGGGA
Organism: uncultured Pseudomonadota bacterium; assembly: GCA_903833595.1. Taxonomy (GTDB): domain Bacteria; phylum Pseudomonadota; class Gammaproteobacteria; order Burkholderiales; family Methylophilaceae; genus Methylotenera. Next base: position 6,218 of record CAILFU010000191.1, on the reverse strand, counting down.
TCCATCAAACAGAAACCTGCCTTCAACGTCCACAATCGCATAACCATTATGATATAAAGTAACCTCAGCGAGTTTAGGCGTTAATTTAGAGCCTTGCCGCATGGCAAAGCTAATGCAGTTCTCCTCTTCCTCTTCTGAGTAAACTTCCCAATCACGACCACCCGCCAATTGAGATAGCCATGCAGGCAAATCTACCTCAACACGACAAACAATAGGCTCGTCCCATTCAGGTCGATTCAGTTCAGTTGTCAATAATTCCATTTCATTTTGTCGAGCTGTATCTGTCATTTATTTTCCTACTTGCTTGTACTTGTCATTATAACTTGGTGCACTTAAATATAATCTATATTTGTGGTCGATTACGCCGTTTTCAAGTGACTCACTTTAATTTTCACGAGACTCATTATGGCCAAAGAAAATATTCATTGACTTAAGCTTTAGTTGCCACAAACATTCAACGATGCGATGATGCGATGATGCGCTTAGTTTAAAATTGATTCATCGTTAGCATATAAATAGCCTCAAATTTTTAAGGATTGCCATGTTCAGCGGATTTACTACAATTTCTACTGCGTTACAACAAAATAGTACAATGTTCATTACACTTTCAGTCACTTTCGGCTTAATGGTCGGCAGTTTCTTAAATGTAGTGATTCATAGACTGCCTAAAATGATGGAACGTGAATGGCACAATAACTGCCTTGATCTACAAGGCAAAGAAATCCCACAATCCAACCCATACACGCTCGCTAAACCTCGCTCAGCTTGCCCTAGCTGCGGCCATATGATTACTGCATTAGAAAATATCCCTGTGATAAGTTACCTGCTCTTGAAGGGAAAATGTAGCAGCTGTAAAGCCCCTATAGGCATACGCTACCCTTTAATTGAGGCACTTACTGGGATTTTAATTGGCATGGTAAGCTGGAAATTTGGCTATACCAGCACCACCCTTTTTGCTTGGATATTTAGCTTTGCGCTCATATCACTCACTTTCATTGACTTCGACACACAACTACTTCCTGATGACATCACCCTGCCCTTATTATGGCTAGGCTTACTCTTCAATCTAAATAATGGCTTTACTGATTTACACTCCGCTGTTATTGGCACTATAGCTGGCTACCTTATCTTATGGTCAATTTATTGGGCATTTAAGCTGATTACTGGGAAAGAAGGGATGGGTTACGGTGACTTTAAATTACTTGCCGCTATCGGTGCTTGGTTTGGCTGGCAATTGCTTCCTGCAGTTATCTTATTATCATCCGTGCTAGGCGCAGTCATCGGTATAAGTTTGATTGCGTTCACAAAACGTGGTCGCGAGACGCCTATGCCATTTGGACCATTTTTAGCTATCGGCGGGATTGCTGCGCTATTTTTAGGGCCACAACTTGCCAGCTACTACTTGGTTTAACTCATGATTGTAATTGCACTGACTGGCGGCATAGGTTCAGGTAAAAGTGAAGCTGCGAGACAATTTGCTAATATAGGTGTGCCTGTCGTAGATCTAGATGTTATTGCACATGAACTCACTGCTATTGGCGAACCAATCCTATTGGATATTGCACGTATTTTTGGTAATGATTTTTTAAATAAAGATGGCTCATTAAACCGCACCAAGTTTCGTGAGCATGTATTTAACAACCCTGCAGAACGATTAAAGCTGGAAGCACTCATTCACCCCGCCATTCACGCGCGAGCTTTAAAACAACTTGCTGATAACAATCATAATTCACGCGCACCTTACCAAATTTTGGTGATTCCACTTTTATTTGAGAATAATCGTTATGAAGATATCGCCCAAAAAGTTTTAGTCATTGATTGTGATGAAAGCCACCAAATTACACGTGCTATGGCACGAAATCAACTAACTGAATCTGAAGTAAAAGCCATAATGAATGCACAGGTAACAAGAGCAACTCGGTTATCTCTAGCAGACGAAGTGATAACAAATAACGGATCACTGACGGAATTGCGTGAAAATATTACCTTAATTCATAAAAAGTTCATTAAAACTTGCATAGTTAGCAAATAACTTTGATAATCCTGCTCAACTTACCCTGCAATAGTTATTTATAATTAGCCGGGTGTTTGTAGCTAATAACTTAATGAGCCATGCAATCAAACATGCCAAGCTATGACTTTCCTTTCAACGAACGTATACGCACATTACTTCGTGTAGAGGATTTGTTCGCCAAACTTTTACACAATATCGAAGCGGGACATGAGTACAATCATCACTGCGCATTAATCACGCTTTTACAAATCCTAGATGTCATTGACCGAGCAGAATTAAAATCAGATTTACTGCAAGAATTAGATCGTCAAAAAACAGTAATGAACACACTAGTTGGCAACCCAGCCATTGCAGAAAATACACTCAAAACTATTCTTCAAGATATTAATGCTGCATCAGAGGGATTACGTGCAGAAAACACCAAACTTGGACAGACTTTGCGTGCGAATGAATGGTTAATGAGTATTAAGCAACGTGCAGGCATTCCTGGCGGCGTATGCGAATTTGATGTACCTTCTTACCACTATTGGCTAGGTCTTGGCGAAGCAAGCCGTAAAGAAGATTTCAGTAGCTGGCTAAAACCACTATTACCTATGCATGATGCCATAGGCATTATTTTGCATATTTTGCGCGGCAGTGGTGTCACCAGTAAAATTATTGCGCCCAGTGGCGCCTATCAACAAATGCTCGCTGGCGCCAAACCAGCTCAAATGCTAAGGATAGTACTGGATAACAAAATCAACTGTTTTCCTGAGGTAAGCGCTAATAAATATGCCATTAACATCCGATTCAACAGCCTTGATTCTATGCAGAAATTACAGAAATATGATGAAGATGTCAGCTTCTCGCTAACGCTTTGCAACTTATAATTTCAGTTCTTTTGCTTTAATCTGTCATTTAACTTTAACGACAACAGATTCGCCTTAACTCATTCAATATCATTACCCCTATGGAATCAATTAAAAAACGTTTGGTTGCTTGCCCAAAATGCAACAATCTATCGGAGTTTTCGCCAAACAATGCCTTCCGGCCTTTTTGTAGTGAGCGCTGTAAGCTCATCGATTTGGGTATATGGGCAAGTGAAGGTTACACCATTCCAGAGGAAATTAAGCCTGACGACCTCACCGACGAAGTCTATAACGACGGTTCTTAAAACGAATAATTTCATGATGAAAAGCTATACATTCATAAAATTAAACTTTTACGCATTATTTTTATTAATGAGTTTATGTGCGACTAACGCTCAAGCTTTAGATGCAGTCACAAACAAAGAATTAGTCTCAATAATAAATGCATGGGTAAGGCCAACCAACCCTGGGCAAGAGGTGGGGGCGGCTTATATGACTTTTTTAAGCGCTCAAGATACCACACTCGTGAATATACAAAGCGACATCACTTCCAGTATAGAAATTCACAATATGACAATGGAAAATGGCGTAATGAAAATGCGCATGCTCGACAAACTGGATCTAAAGGCTGCCAAACCTTATAAACTTGCACCAGGTGGTTTTCACCTAATGCTATTCGATCTAAAAAAACCACTTACCATGGGTGAAGAAGTGAAGTTCGTACTGACTTTTAAAATGAAAAATAAAGCGTTATTCAAGCAAAGTATCATTGCTAAGGTTCAAACCCCAAATTAACACCAAATGCCACGCAACATAGCAATACCATGTGCGCCATGCAATCTAGCAGTATGCAAGTGAGTGTTCTGCATGCCACCAAGCGCATAAACAGGCAATGAGTACTCTGCGATCAACTCGCTAAATTTATCCCAGCCTAATGGATTAACGTCAAGGTGACTGAGCGTTGCGTATACAGGTGACAGCATTACATAATCCAAACCCAACGCCTCTGCTTTTGTCAGCTCTTGACTGTTATGGCATGAGGCACCACTTAACAGCCCCTCAGGCTTAACTTGCAGTTTCATTAAATCTTGTGCAGTAAAATGTATGCCTGCTATATTTAATTCATCTGCCAAGCTTAATTCTAAATAAGGGGAATCTGAATTTACGAATATTCTCGCTTTATACGGCGCAGCCATTTTAATCACACGCTCAATAAATAAGCGAAAATCGCCAACTGGCAGTTGTTTCTCACGCACCTGTATCATCCTCAAATCATTATCTAAAGCAACTTTTAATCGTTTGAAAAATAAAACTTCGCCTAGCTCACTTAAATTAGTAATGGCATAGGTAGTAGTTAAGCTCAATGCTTTCAATATAGGTGCATTAGCTGGCAGCATCGGCGAAACACTCAATTTTTCAGGTCGTTGCCAACTAATTGCTTGATTTTCCAGTCCTAAGGGTTCACCAATCCATTTTGTTACTATAAAGAAATGGAGCTTGACAGTCTTGGCTGGCGTTTCTAATTTTCCCGCTATGTCATATTTTTCAGGGTAATCAAAAGACCGTGTAAGCCAAGGATAAGATGAAGTGACGGTAATACCCAGCTCTTCTTCTAATTCACGCTTTAACGCCTGTTCTGGCGTCTCGTTATCTTCTATCTTTCCACCAGGAAACTCCCAATAGCCCGCCCAAGCTTTACCTAAAGGCCTCTCGGCTAATAGTACTTGGCCATCTTCACGCTGTATGACGCCTACTGCGGCATGGGTAATATAAGATGCTGACAAAGGGGTGACAGTATCAGGAGCGATAATCTGCGTTAATTTTGACGTAGTCATAAGAAAAGTCACATGTCCAAACGGTACAATTAGCTTTTCCTCTTGCCAAATCAACTCGCACTAAAATTTCAGATTCTTTCATCACAGCAGAACCTTGTTCTTCTAGATAAGCCGATGCTCTACCCCCATTTTCAGCCACTAACACGTCACCCAAATACAGTTTCAGCATATTCACGTCTAGTTGCTCAACACCCGCATAGCCAATTGCAGCCAATAAACGTCCTAAGTTAGGGTCGGAGGCAAAAAATGCGGTTTTTACCAATGGTGAATGTGCAATCGCATAAGCAACTTTACGGCACTCAGTTTCATCACGACCCCCTTCAACGCTAATAGTCATAAATTTTGTTGCGCCTTCACCATCACGCACAATCGCTTGAGCGAGTTCAATGGCTACTTCAGTGAGTGCGTCACGCAATGCAATGAAATTTTCACTACTTTCAGAAATCACTGTATTGCCTGCCTGATTAGTCGCCATTAAAATCAAGCTATCATTGGTAGAGGTATCACCATCCACTGTAATGCAATTAAATGACTTATTTACCGCGTGATGAGTAATGCTTTCGAGCGCAGATTGGCTAAGGTTAGCATCAGTAGCAATGTACCCCAACATGGTTGCCATGTTGGGATGAATCATCCCAGAACCTTTACTAATGCCAGTAATAGTAATGTTCTGACCATCTAACATAATGCTACGCGAAGTACCTTTGGCGACAATATCTGTCGTCATAATTGCTTCAGCGGCGTTCAGCCAGTTATCTTCTTTCAGATTTTCTATCGCGGCTGGCAAGCCCGCAATTAGCCTATCTGTAGGTAAGGACTCTAAAATAACCCCTGTAGAAAATGGCAATATTTGATTGGCTTGCAAGTTCAGTAAATTGCCCAAAGCATCACAAGTTTGCCTAGCGCGACTTAAGCCATCTTCACCTGTCCCGGCATTTGCACAGCCAGTATTCACCAACAATGCCCGAATACCTGATTTTTGTGCAAGAAAATCTTTACACAAAATTACAGGTGCCGCACAAAACTGATTTAAGGTAAAGACACCCGCCACATTACTACCTTCTGCCAAGGTCATCACCAACACATCCTTACGATTAGGCTTGCGTATATGTGCTTCAGAAAAGCCTAATTTAACACCCCTAACAGGCAATAAGGATGATGCTTGCGGGGCAGTTAATTTAACCGGCATAAATACTTTCCTTCTATCTCTTGATTAATCTCTCAAAATTATGCACGACGCCAAGTAGTGCCTTGCGGGGTATCTTCTAGAACAACCCCAAACTCAGCCAACTCCTTGCGAATGCGATCTGCTTCTGCGAAATTCTTAGCCTTCTTAGCTGCGATACGCGCTAAGATTTTAATGTCAATCGCATTGCTATCTATCATCTTATTTGCTTCGCCGCTTTCTAGTTGAATGCTGGTAGTTTGTATTATCCCCTGCAAAAACTCACTGGCATCACGTTGCAACAACCCCAAAACATTCCCTAGGTTTTTGAGTAGAGATGCCAATTCTAAAGACTT
>CAILFU010000190.1 GCA_903833595.1 uncultured Pseudomonadota bacterium | reverse complement strand
AGTAGTAGAGCCTTACAGCAAAAGATTTATGATCTACAGTTTTGGAATCCGCGTGATTACACCACGGATAATCATAAGACGGTAGATGATAGGCCTTATGGTGGTGGCCCTGGCATGGTAATGCTGGTAGAACCATTAGAGAAAGCCCTGGCGGCAGCTAAGGCCCAGCAAGCGGCAGCAAAAATAGAAAGTTGGGTCATCCATCTTTCGCCAGCGGGTAAGCCATTAACACATGAAAAAGTGATGGCGTTAAGTAAAAAGGCCGGATTAGTGTTGTTGGCTAGTCGCTACGAAGGCGTTGATCAGCGGTTGATAGACGCCCATGTGGATGAAGAGCTATCGATGGGTGATTATGTATTAAGTGGCGGTGAGTTACCCGCCATGGCATTGATAGATGCAATTGTTAGACAGTTACCCGGTAGTTTGGGTGACAGTGATTCGGCGATTGAAGATTCATTTGTTGATGGCTTGCTAGACTGCCCTCATTATACGAGGCCAGAAGAATATAAAGGCATGAAAGTTCCTGAAGTATTGTTATCGGGGAATCATGCCAAGATTAAACAGTGGCGTTTGAAAATGTCATTGCAAAGAACTCGGGATCAACGTCCCGATTTATTGGCCGAAAGGCCGTTGACGAAAGAAGAGGCACGGCTGCTACAGCAGGATTAAGTAGCAGGAACAAGTTTCTTCATAATTAAAAGGAACCCGTAAGGGATAAGAAAATGGCAGATATTATTAAAATGTTAGAAGAGGAAGAGATTGCCCGTTTAGGCAAGTCAATTCCTGTTTTTGCACCAGGCGACACTGTAGTTATCGGTGTAAACGTCGTTGAGGGTACACGTAAGCGTGTGCAATCATACGAAGGCGTAGTGATTGCTAAGCGTAACCGCGGTCTAAATTCATCATTTATCGTACGTAAAATCTCATCTGGTGAAGGTGTTGAGCGTACATTCCAAACGTATTCACCACTAATCGCTAGCATTGAAGTAAAACGTCGCGGCGATGTTCGCCGTGCAAAACTTTACTACCTACGTGAGCGTTCAGGTAAATCAGCGCGTATTAAAGAGAAATTATTCTCACGCGAAAAAGAAGTCATGGCACCAGCAGACGACGCATAAATTTAGCGCGGTCTCAATGCCTAACCCCAAAAGACGAAAGTCATTTGGGGTTTTTTTACGTTTGCATATTCAGCGCATTCGTTTAACATCATGTGATGAGCCATCATTTTTCTGCTTTGATTAATGCCCCTTTCGGTGCAGTTGCAATTTCCATGCAAGCGGGTCATCTAGCCATTGATTTATTAGCAGAATCGCCTGCAGTAGAAAACCAAATGTCAGCAGACGTGCTAGTAAACCAAGCGCATCAGCAAATAGTAAAATATTTACAGCAAGCTAACAGCCCATTTAACATGCCGATGCCTGAACAAGGCACCGCTTTTCAGCAACGTGTTTGGCAGGCAATCGCCAGCATCCCACCCGGGCAAACCCGTACTTACGGCCAACTGGCCGAACAATTAAATTCAGGGCCGCGTGCGGTGGCTAACGCTTGTGGCGCGAATCCCACGCCCTTGATTATCCCATGCCACCGAGTGCTAGCAAAAAATGGCATGGGTGGATTTATGCAGGGTAATCAAAATGGCTTGAAGATCAAGCGCTGGTTGTTAGCCCATGAAGGTATATATGAGCATAGATAAGGATAAGCGGGTAAGTGAGCAAGCACTTACAGCAGATGATGCGGCAGAGCTTGATGTGTTTATTGACCATTTATGGTTAGAAGATGGCTTGGCAAAAAATACCTTAGAAAGTTATCGTTTGGATTTGACCTCATTTTCACTTTGGCTAACAAAACAAAACAAGCAGTTATTAACGGTAGATCAAGCGGATATTCAGCAATATTTAGCCGTCAAGTTCCCGCAAAGTAAAGCGCGTAGTATCAGTCGATTAATTGCCAGCTTGCGCCGTTTTTATCGCTATTTGATGCGCGATAATAAAATTAGCCTAGACCCTACCATCCAAATTCAATCACCCAAGCTGCCGCGGAGTTTACCCAAAAGTCTCAATGAGGATGAGGTGCTCGCACTTCTTGATGCGCCTAACTTAAATGAATCAACTGGACTGCGAGACAGAGCAATGTTGGAGTTGCTGTATGCCTGCGGGTTGCGTGTATCTGAGTTGGTTGGGGTAAAAGTAACTGAAGTGAGCCTAAGCGATGGTGTGGTTCGAGTGACCGGTAAAGGTAGTAAGACGCGTTTAGTGCCTATGGGTGAAGAAGCCGTTGATTGGATCTCACGTTATTTAAGTGAGGCTAGGCAAGACATCTTACAAAAGCGCTTATGTGATGCGCTATTTGTCACTAATCGCGGGGATGCGATGACGCGCCAAGCTTTTTGGTATTTAATTAAACGCTATGCCTTGTTGGCAGGCATCAATAAACCTATGTCACCCCATGTATTACGTCATGCTTTTGCCACACATTTATTGAATCATGGCGCTGACTTAAGAGTGGTACAAATGCTATTAGGGCACGCTGATATTTCAACGACACAGATTTATACACACGTAGCACGAGAGCGATTAAAGCAACTGCATAGCATGCATCATCCTAGAGGATAATTACGTTCTTTCAATTATCACGCCTAATGCCTTAAGCCCCGGTAATATTCCTGGTTTAGCCACTTTAATTTTGACACGCAGTGCGCCAAACTCATGCAAGATTAATTGGCTAACATGTTCAGCTAATGCTTCTACTAATTGAAAGCTATGTTTACTTAAACTATCGCGTATGCGGTTAACCACCGCACCATAGTCTATCGTGTCAGCAATGCCATCACTTTTGCCGGCTTTACTTAAGTCGTAACCAATTTCAATGTCGAGCAGAATTGTTTGTGGTAGCAGACGCTCCCAAGCAGGTACGCCGAGTTGAGTTTGCACTTTGACTTGTTCTAAAAATATGACGTCCATAAATATAGTATGCCTAAAAATATATACCTAGTATTTTGCTATGGTTTAGAATGTAACTAATACTATTCTAGTGCATCACAAGAGGGTTTGGCGAAATGAATGAGTTAGGTTTTATTCCTGTTACATTGATTCCTGTAGTCTGGATTGTTGTCGCTTATCTGTTAGGCTCAATTGCCTTTGGCATTGTGGTGAGCAAGATTTTTGGTTTGCCTGATCCGCGTACAGTTGGTTCTGGTAACCCTGGCGCGACGAATGTGTTACGCAGTGGTAAAAAATTAGCCGCCGCACTGACCTTGCTAGGGGATGTAGTTAAAGGCTGGTTGCCAGTATGGTTGGCATTACAATCAGACATGCTGATGTGGGTAGTGGCTTGCGTAAGCTTGTCAGTATTTATTGGGCATCTATACCCAATTTTTTATAAATTTAAAGGGGGTAAGGGCGTTGCAACGGCACTTGGCGTGATGCTGGCAATTTCTCCTCTGCTTGGTTTAGCAGCAATGCTAACTTGGATTGTGGTATTTGCAATCTCTCGCTATTCATCATTAGCTGCCATTATCGCTGCAGCACTCGCCCCTATTTATGCTTGGATTTTATTATCCGCTTATAAAGACTATGTCATTGCGATTATCGTGATGTCGCTGCTACTAATTTGGCGGCATAGAACGAACATTCAAAAGTTGTTGGCAGGCACGGAAGCTGGGTTTGGTAAGAAATAACTAAACAAGTATTTAAATACCGGGTTTTTGTAATTCGGCTAAATCCCATCTTGGACGCACACTAAAGCCATAATGCTTGCT
>CAILFU010000189.1 GCA_903833595.1 uncultured Pseudomonadota bacterium | reverse complement strand
CTCACTTATAAAGTAATACAGGAATCATCATGCAAAACCTACCTTTTTACCAAGTGCAAGGCAGTGAAATTGAGCTATTTGAACGGGCATGGCGTAACCGCTTACCCTTGCTGATTAAAGGGCCAACAGGCTGTGGTAAAACGCGCTTTGTCGCCCATATGGCAGCCAAGCTGGGCTTGCCATTGCATACAGTTGCTTGTCACGATGACCTGACCGCCGCCGACTTGGTGGGGCGCCACCTGATTGTAGATGGCCAAACTGTATGGAGTGATGGGCCTTTAACGCGGGCAGTACGTGAAGGCGGCATTTGCTATTTGGATGAAGTGGTAGAAGCACGAAAAGATACCACGGTTGTGTTGCATCCATTGGCTGATGATCGCCGTATTTTGCCGATAGATCGTACCGGTGAATTATTAGTGGCACCGCCGTCTTTTATGTTGGTGGTGTCATACAACCCTGGTTATCAAAACTTTCTTAAAGGAATGAAACCTTCTACTCGGCAACGTTTCATTTCGCTGGCATTTGATTTCCCACCGGCGGCCCAAGAGGAAGCTATCTTAGCGGGAGAATCTGGCATTGATGCAATGACGGCAAAGCGCTTAGTCTCTATTGCGAATGCTTTCCGCACACTACGTGATCATGATTTAGAGGAAGTGGCCAGTACACGCTTACTGGTTTATGCCGCCACGCTGATTAAAGATGGCTGTGATCCCACACTGGCATGCCGGGCTGCATTGGTGGAAACTTTAACGGATGATCCAGAAACTGCAGTGGCCTTACGCGAAGTCATAGATGCTACATTTGGCCGCTAATTATGGAAGAATACGTTGGAGAACTTTGGCATAAACTGGTGACACGTGTTGCTGATAAGCAACATACCGAGGCCACGGTCAGCCTTGATGAAATTAGCAAAACTGCGGCTATTTTCTTCCGTGCATTAGGCGGCGATCCCGGTTTAAATTTATCTGCGGCACCCGCAACTCGGCATGGTGCAAGACGTCGTTGGAAAGAACGGTTAGCCACTAGCGGAGAGCGTGTCGAATTATCATGGCGTGATGGGGAGACGTTGCGTTTACCTGAACGTATATCAATTTTTTCTGAACGCAGCCTTAATCGTGATTTATATTTGTGGCTAGTAGCACTTTCAGCAGTTGATATTGATAATAATTTGTCATGGATACAGCACAATCAGCAGGCTACCTTAGCAACACTAGCACGATTTCCTGGCCTTGTTCCACGCTATCAGCGTTTAGTTGCAGCGTTATTACCGTTAAGGGTTAATCCAGAAAACCTGCCAGCAGCTGAAGCTGCCCAGGAATTTGCAATCCGCCAGGCCTTAATACAACCAGGTAGTGTTAAGACTTTACCCCCTTCAAAAACGCCTTTTTATCCAGTTGCTTTGTGGACACATCCCAACCCGCCAGCAAGTACTATCAGTAATATTTCAGCAGGAGATGGCGCGCCAGAAAGAGATTCTTCTGAGGATACCAACATCGCAAAAAGCCGTCGTAAGCATGCTGCTGAACGCACCGATATGCCAGATGGAAAAGATGGTTTCTTGATGATGTTTCGTGCGGAAAGCTTGTTTTCATGGACAGAATACATCAATGTCAATCGCCCACAAGATGAAGAAGACGATATTGAAAGTGCCGCCCTAGCAGCAGAAGATATGGACAGCATGACGGTGGCCAGAGATGGCGAAACCAGTGTGGCTAAATTACGCTTTGATCTTGATTTACCTCCTGCAGGTGAAGATGAAACACCACTCGGCGAGGGCGTATCCTTACCCGAATGGGATTACAAAAAACAATTGATGCAAGTTGATTATTGTCGTCTGCAAGAAATGGTTTCAGCGCAAACCGTACCTTGCGAATTACCAGCACAATTACGTAGAACCGCGCGTCGTTTACGCAGTCAGTTCCAGGCTTTAGCACCCACCAGAGTTTGGCTTAAAGGGCAGCAAGACGGTGAAGAAATTGATCTTGATGCATGGGTGCGGCAAGAAGCTGATTTGCTAAGTGGTGTTCATGCCGATAGCAGAGGACTCTACCGAGCTCAAGTTAATCAGCAACGGGATTTAGCCTGCCTATTGTTGGCTGATCTGTCACTCTCTACTGACGCTTATGCGTCTGATCATGCGCGAGTGATTGATGTGATTCGAGATAGCTTATTTTTGTTTTCAGAAGCCCTGACAGCCACTGGCGATCGATTTGCCATGTACGGATTTTCTTCACTCAAACGAGGCCATGTACGCTTTAATCATTTAAAGAGTTTTGAAGAGCGGTATGACAGTCAAGCAAGAGGACGTATTCAGGCCATTAAGCCAGGTTATTACACGCGCATGGGCGCTGCCATTCGTTACGCTTCCACATTGCTTGCAGCGCAACCACAGCGTCAGCGTTTATTGCTGCTACTCACTGATGGCAAACCTAATGATTTAGATCGTTATGAAGGGCGCTACGGCATAGAAGATACGCGTATGGCATTGCACGAAGCTCGCCAACAAGGTCTTCGTCCATTCTGCGTGACGATTGATATTGAAGCTAACGAATACCTACCCCACTTGTTTGGCGCAAGTGGATTTGCCGTAATACGTAAACCAGAAGATTTGCCCAAAGAACTTCCTTTGCTATATGCGCAAATGACGCATTAGACAACATCACATCTATCTTCAAAAATCGCCACGCTAATCATGGCGATGCAAGATTTATTCAATTCATGCCAAGTTTGTCTAAATATAATTTCTCTATCTTGATCTAAGTCAAATATTTTTGATACGAATCTATATATATTGGCAGTGAGATTTTTTTCGTACTGACATTTTATTTTTTATTTATCGCTGGTCATAACAGATAGGGAGTTAATCATGAGCAATTTAAAAATCAAGGTACTTGTAAGTATGGTTGCCACCGCATTGGCACTTACTTCATGTGCGCAAATGGCTGAAAAATCCACATCAGCAAACAATTCAAATACAACAAGTGCAGTTAATAAATTACCAATTATTCAAGCAGTATTAACTCATGCGCCTAATGTTCCAGAACAGATCACTCGCAACTACTCTGCAAAAGTTGTAGTAAATATGGAAACTCAAGAGAAAATAATGCGCATGGCCGATGGCGTAGATTATATGTTTTGGACTTTTGGCGGACAAGTTCCAGGGCAATTTATCCGCGTTCGTGAGGGTGATGAAGTGGAATTCAACTTATCAAATAGCCCAGATTCTAAAATGCCCCACAATATCGACTTGCATGCTGTGACCGGACCAGGCGGAGGTGCTGCTTCATCATTCACCGCACCTGGCCATACCTCTGTTTTCAGCTTTAAGACGCTAAATCCTGGACTATATGTATACCACTGTGCAACTGCACCAGTAGGCATGCACATAGGAAATGGTATGTATGGCTTGATTTTGGTTGAGCCAAAAGGTGGCATGTCGAAAGTAGACCGTGAATATTATGTGATGCAAGGTGATTTTTATACTAAAGGCAAATACGGTGAAGCGGGACTGCAACCATTTGATATGGAAAAAGCAATTAAAGAACAACCAGATTACGTCGTATTTAATGGCTCGGTAGGCGCGCTCAATGGTGAAAAGGCATTAACCGCAAAAGTGGGTGAAACTGTGCGGTTATTTGTGGGTAACGGTGGTCCTAATCTCGTATCGTCATTCCATGTTATTGGTGAGATATTTGACAAAGTTTATGTAGAAGGCGGCGCAACCGAAAACAAAAATGTACAAACCACACTGGTCCCTGCTGGTGGTGCGGCAATTGCCGAATTTAAGGTAGAGGTACCTGGTACATTTATCATGGTCGACCACTCTATTTTTAGAGCCTTTAACAAAGGTGCTCTAGGTATGTTGAAAGTGACAGGTCCAGAAGACAAAATTATTTATTCGGGCAAACAAGCAGACAAAGTCTATTTGCCTGAAGGTTCCGCAGCACAATCGATTGCCAATAAGCAGACAACAGACACTACAAAATCACTCAGCAAAGATGAGCAAATAGCACAAGGTAAAAACGTCTTTGAGTCTAATTGCCTAGCTTGCCATCAAGCCAATGGCGAAGGTGTACCCAATGCATTTCCTCCATTAGCTAAATCTGACTTCTTAAATGCAGACCATAATCGCGCCATCAACATACTGTTACATGGTCGCTCCGGTCCAATTACGGTTAACGGTAAGAATTTTGACAGTGTGATGCCAGCCATTGCCTTAAATAATGGGCAAATTGCCAATGTACTCACCTACGTTATAAATAGTTTTGGCAATAATGGTGGTCAAGTCACGCCAGCTCAAGTAGATAAGCAACGTAAAGTTGCCCCTGTAGCTAACGACAACGAGCATGGTTAATTGGTTGTAAGGTATATGTTGCGTTTTAGCTTAGTCCTGTTGTTACTAGTCCACAATTACACTTGGGCTGAAGACAATATGGCTAATATTGCAGCGGGTGAATATCGCCCGCTGTATTTGAGTGTTGATAGCCCGATTGTGAATGTTTCCTCTTTTCGCTTAGATAAAAGACCAGTGACTAACAGGGAATTTCAAGACTTTGTCTCACAACAAACAAAATGGCAACGTGATGCCGTACCCAGTCTCTTTGCTGAGCAATCCTATTTAAGCCACTGGAAAAAGAACGTTCAGCAATATAACCCTAATGACAGCGACTTAAATAGGCCTGTGATTTATGTGTCTTGGTATGCCGCACAAGCATATTGTCAGGCACATAAAAAACGCTTACCTACAGTCGCGGAGTGGGAGTATGTAGCACAGGCTTCATCAACGCAAAAAGACGGAGGGCAGGAAAAGGGCTATAACCAAAAAATACTGGATTGGTATGCAAAAGCTTCAAAACAATCTCCCGGTGAGGTCGGCCAAGACGCGCCAAATTATTGGGGCATACATAATATGCATGGACTGATATGGGAGTGGACCGAAGACTTTAATTCCAATTTGATTAGCGGAGAATCGCGTGGTGACAGCAGTGTTAACAAAGAACTTTACTGTGCCTCAGGTTCTTCTGGTGCTGTCAATCCCAGTGATTATGCGGCTTTCATGCGTTACGGATTCCGCTCTAGCTTAAACGCTAAATTTACTCTAGCGAGCTTAGGATTTCGATGTGCCCAAGACGGTAATGAATAGCGAGCACTTTATGAAAACATTAATATTGGTTGGTCTGCTTAGTTTTTGTAGCTTAGTTTTTGCTGATCCAGCGTTGCCAGGCGACTCGATATATCAGGTCGGTGGCATATGGCAAACAGAGAATAATCAGGCCATCTCTCTAGAATCAATAGCTGGCAAGCCGCAAGTGGTAGCCTTAATTTTTACAGGTTGCTCTAATGCCTGCCCAATTATCGTTGAAAGCATGAAGCGTGTGGAACGGCAAATTCCAAGCAATATGCGTAATCACATTGGTTTTGTTTTAGTCTCTTTAACACCGGATACCGACACGTCAAAATCACTGAAAGTCTTTTCAGAAAAAAAAGAGCTCAACAAAAATTGGAAGATTCTGCGAGGCAATAATGAATTGGTGCGTGCACTCTCTAACGCATTAAATAGTCGCTATAAATTGGTTAAAGATGGCGATGTGGCACATTCTAATACGGTTACCTTATTGAATAGTAGAGGACAAATTCAAGTGCAGGCTAGCGGGACATTGAATGGTATTCAGCCAATCATAGATGCCATTGAAAAAATACACCCTAATTCTGAAAATTAGTCCATACCATGACTTTATTTGTCATCACTATAAAAAGCATTGGAGATTAATATGAAACACAACTTTAACTTTTATCTATTGACGGCTATTGCTGCAATGTACGCATTGCCTGCTTTAGCCGACGATACGACTAAAGCGGCTGCACCGACTACGCTAATGGAAGCTATTAGTATGGGTAAGCCTATGACCAACTTTAGATTAAGGTATGAAAATGTTAATCAAGACGGCAAGGCAGAGCATTCCAATGCTTGGACAATGCGCAGCCTAATAGGCTGGCAAACAAAACCACTCAATAATTTTAGTGTGGCTGCCCAGCTAATCAATGTGACTCAATTTAATCATGATTTTTACGATGGTACGCCTAATACATTTGGTCTTACAACATCAACGCCAGCGAATAAAGCCAACTACCCATTAGTAGTTGATCCTGATTACACAGGCGTTAACCAATTATTTGTAGAATGGACCGGGGTGCCAGATACTAAGGTGCGCTTAGGACGTCAATCGGTAAAACTGGATAATGTGCGATTTGTCGGTAATGTTGAATTTCGCCAAATTATGCAAGTATTTGACGGTGTTGCTATTGAGAATAAGAGCGTACCAAATGTTGAACTGTATGCTGCCCACTTTGAAGGCTTAAGAAGAATCACAAGTGAATATTTTAGCAAGGGTAGTGTAGAGATTGCCCATGCGACTTGGAAATACTCACTCACTGAAAATCTCACTGGCTATGGCTATTTGCAAGACATGGCAAAAAATGGATTTAATGCTACTACGACCAATGCTACTACTTTTGGTGGAACTACTCTTTCTGACAATTCCACTCAAACGTTTGGCTTACGTGCCGATGGCGCTCACAAAGTTAATGATAGCTGGAAAGCGCTTTATACCGCTGAATATGCCAAACAAGACAATTATCGTGGTGGCAATAGCGTCATTGATGCACACTATTGGCGATTAGGCGGGGGTGCTGGGCTTGGTAACTGGTCAGCACGATTAGATCGTGAAGTACTGTCTAGTAACAATGGCTTGTATGGATTTCAAACGCCTTTGGCTACCGGTCACTTGTTTCAAGGTTTAGGAGATTCATTTTTAACAACGCCAAAAGATGGCATTGAAGATACTTTTGTCACACTCAACGGCAAGGTGTTGAACGTGCAACTGTCAGCTGAATATCACTGGCTTAACTCGGATCATAATTTTACCGCAACAGGTAGTCTGCCTAATAGTAGCCATTACGGCAAAGAGCTTGATTTGGTTGCAGGGTACAGTTACGACAAAAACTGGAGTGGAAAAGTGGAGTTCTTTAGCTTTAAGGAAGATGAGCTTTATGGTACAGCCACAACCAGCCGTAAACGTGACAAAGACAACTTCTTAGTCACCTTGATGTACACGTTTTAGAGATTATCTATAAAATATAAAAGCCCGCCAGATTAACTGAGCGGGCTTTTTTAAGAAATCCCTCAAATCTAAAATTTTGGGACAAATCTAAAGTCTAAGGGGATCCTACAAAACTTAAATATCCAAGTTACTTGCGCCTAGTGCATTACTTTCAATGAAGGCGCGTCTAGGTTCAACGTTATCACCCATCAGCGTCGTGAAAATTTCATCGGCGGCAATTGCATCATCTATCTGTACTTTCAATAAACGACGAACTGTTGGGTCCATAGTGGTTTCCCATAGCTGTGAAGGATTCATCTCACCCAAGCCTTTATAGCGTTGAATATTGAGGTTGTGTTTTGCCTCTTCTAACAACCAATCTAGCGCTTGCTTGAAAGTGGTAATCTCAGACTCTTTTTCACCACGTTTAATGACAGCACCTTCACCCAATAAACCTTGTAGCATCGCTGACATTTTGCTGATTTGTCTATAATCGCCTGAGCCTAAAAATTCAGCATTAATAACGCAACACTGCAAATTACCATGCACAAACTTATTAATTTCTAAGCGATATTCATTGGCCTCTGCATCAAAACCAACAATCACTTCGCTACCAATTGCACCAAGAATAGGGCGTAGCTTTTCTGCCGCCACTTCAGTACTTTCTTTTGTAGCTAAACTCAATTCACCTAAATCTTGCATAGCGCGAAGAACGCTTTCATCATAATGCGATGCAATTCTACGAATTACCGCTTCGGTCAATACCATTTGCTTAGCAATTTCAGTCAGCGGTGCACCAGTAATCACTGCACCGTCGATTTTGGTGATAAGTTCTGCACCCTTAAGTGCTGATTGCAACAAGTATTGATCTAACTCTTGCTGATCTTTTAAATAACGCTCATCTTTACCTTGTTTGACCTTGTATAGCGGTGGTTGCGCGATGTAAATATGACCACGTTCTACTAATTCCGTCATTTGGCGATAGAAGAATGTGAGTAACAAAGTACGGATATGTGCACCATCGACGTCCGCATCGGTCATGATAATAATACGGTGGTAGCGTAATTTTTCTGCATTAAAATCTGCTTTACCAATACTGGTACCAAGCGCCGTAATAAGTGTGGCGATTTCCTGTGAGCCTATTAATTTATCAAAACGCGCTTTTTCCACATTCAGGATTTTACCTTTTAGTGGCAAAATCGCTTGAAACTTACGGTCACGTCCCTGCTTGGCTGAACCACCCGCTGAGTCGCCCTCGACTAGGTAAATTTCACATTTAGCTGGATCGCGTTCTTGGCAATCAGCCAACTTCCCAGGCAAGCCCATAGTATCCATAACCCCTTTACGGCGAGTTATTTCACGCGCTTTACGAGCGGCTTCACGTGCGCGCGCGGCATCTACAATTTTTCCTACGATAATTTTGGCATCCGCTGGGTTCTCTTGTAAAAACTCCGCTAATTTAGCTGAAACCACTTCTGAGACGACCGGCTGAACTTCAGATGAAACCAACTTATCTTTAGTTTGTGAAGAGAATTTTGGATCCGGCACTTTAACGGACAATACGCAGCAAATTCCTTCGCGCATATCATCGCCCATTGTTTCAACTTTGGCTTTTTTTGCCATCTCAGTTTGTTCTATATATTGATTTAACGTGCGCGTCATAGCGGTACGTAGGCCCGTTAAATGGGTGCCGCCATCACGTTGAGGAATATTATTAGTAAAACATTGTACGGTTTCACTATATGAATCATTCCATTGCATCGCCACTTCGATGGTCATGCCATCTTTTTCCCCTATCGCATAAAATGTTTTGGGATGAAGCACAGTTTTAGTACGGTTCATGTATTCCACAAACCCTTTTATACCACCAGAATAAGCAAAGTTTTCACTTTTCCCATTACGCTGATCTATCAACTCAATTTTTACACCGTTGTTAAGAAATGATAGTTCACGAATACGTTTAG
This sequence comes from uncultured Pseudomonadota bacterium, assembly GCA_903833595.1. GTDB lineage: Bacteria > Pseudomonadota > Gammaproteobacteria > Burkholderiales > Methylophilaceae > Methylotenera. The sequence continues at coordinate 1,783 of CAILFU010000189.1, read as the reverse complement.
CTAAAATTTCAAAATGGTATTCAACCAGTACAAAAGTTTCTACTGCCGCTAAAAAATGTACTTCTGTACCGCGTTTTTCAGTTTTTCCTGTCATCGCCAGCGGCGCCATAGCGACACCACGCTGAAATTCCATTTGATGTATTTCACCATTACGGTAAATTTTTAGGCGCAGCCAATCAGAGAGCGCATTAACCACTGATACACCCACACCATGTAAGCCACCAGATACTTTATAAGAATTTTGATCAAACTTACCGCCCGCATGCAGTTCTGTCATCACAATTTCTGCAGCTGAGCGTTTTACCGCTTTAATATCATCATATTTAATGTCAGTTGGAATGCCGCGCCCATTGTCTGTCACAGTAATTGAGTTATCTAAATGAATAGTGACTTTAATCTCATTACAGTGTCCTGCTAACGCCTCATCGATGGCGTTATCCAACACCTCAAATACCATGTGATGCAAACCTGAACCATCTGAGGTGTCGCCGATATACATACCTGGACGCTTACGTACCGCATCTAAGCCCTCAAGGATTTTAATACTCGACGAATCGTAATCGGGTGTTACTGCTTTATTTTCAGCCATACTGGTTTTCTTTATTAAATATTTAGTGGTTTAGTTTTTATTTCAAATCTATTAAAAAGTTTCACGTGAAACATTTATCTACTTGATTATTTATATACGCATCGGCATAACAACATATTTATAATCTGCGTCGTTTGGTAATGTAATTAAACAGCTACTATTTGCATCCGCAAATGAAAAAGTAGCTTTTTCGCTATTGGTGTTATTTAAAACATCAATTAAATATGTGACGTTAAAGCCAATATCCAGTGTATCACCGATATAGCTTACTTCTAACTCTTCTTCAGCTTCTTCTTGATCACTATTTGTACTGATTAGTTTTAAGTTGTTATTACTCAAAACCATACGTATACCACGATACTTTTCATTAGATAGGATGGAAGCGCGCTGCATTGCTAACAACACACTAACTCTATCTGTAGTGAATGAGTTTTGATGCCCTACAGGTATTACGCGGTTGTAATCCGGGAATTTCCCATCAATAACTTTAGAAATTAATTTAAAGTTACTAAAACTAAAGTTAACTTGGTTGCTTGCTAATTCAATTTGAACATCTTCATCACTATCATCTAGTAATTTAATTAATTCAACTACAGTTTTCCGAGGCAATATAACATCTTGTTTTTCATAACTTTGTTTTAATTCTGTCGAAGTAAAACTTAATCGATGGCCATCTGTACCTACAATATTTAATCGATTATTTGATATTTCAAATAATAATCCATTTAAGTAATAACGAATGTCTTGTTGAGCCATTGCAAATTCAACTTGCTTAAATAGATCTTTTAATTGGCGTTGCCCAATTACCACCATCGTGCTGGCACCTATTGTTTTTGTCATTACTGGATAATCGGCAGCTGGTAAAGTTTGTAAATTAAAACGACTTTTACCCGCCTTTAATGTGATGCGACTATCATTGGTTGCCATGTTAATTTCTGAACTATCTGGCAATGATCTACATATATCTAATAATTTTTTAGCAGATATTGTTGTTGAAAAATCACCTGTTGTAGCACTATCAACTGAAAGAGATATTTGCATTTCTAAATCAGTAGCGGTTAGCTGGATTTTGTTTTGTTTTGCTTCTAACAATAAATTAGAAAGTATTGGTAAGGTATGTCGTTTTTCAACAATACTAGTAACTGAAGTTAAAGGCTTCAATAATGTTTCACGGTTGATTTGTATATTCATCTT
>CAILFU010000188.1 GCA_903833595.1 uncultured Pseudomonadota bacterium | reverse complement strand
GACACAAAACCATTATTTTTAGCTACACACGCTATCGCTAAACTGTATGGAAGCGAAAGCCCACCCGCAAAATTTTTACGTGCAACCGCAATTAAAATTGGTAACCGTATCACGCCGTTTAAGCGTGCCGTCGCTGGTTTTTTAGCGGATGCGCCTAGCAAACAAATTAATCACTAACGTGAACGGTAAACCCTAACTGGCGCATCCGTTGCGCCAGCGATTCTAACCACTGGGCTGGCAAGCGGCTTAGTCTTGACGCTTCAAGCTGATGCGAGGGACGTGCTAAGCCATATAAATGCACCCCCTTAATCACATGTTTAACCTCACTAATAAGCGCTAAATAGGCTGCTATATCTTCGTCTGTTGGTGGTTTGCCGTCCATGCCAAACATGCAGGTTTGTATAAACGTGGGACAAACTTCAGCACATTGTTGTAGCCGCTGTATATGGCTTTGCGGGTTGAGGGTTACATCATTAATACGTGCAATACCCGCTTTAGTCCCTGCGTCTAATTTAAACCACACTTCGCCATTACATTGAGCTAGATGGCGCATACTGTTGAGTATGGCTGGCTTATCCATCAAACTACCATTACTAATCAAACGTACTTTAATGGGATGAGATTGGCCTTCACCGAGTAGATTAAATTCACGCAGCACTTTTTCAACTAACACCAGCACTTCAGGAAACTCTTTAGCACTGGTGGGTTCACCGTTACCTGAAAATGCAATATCTTGGAGTTGACGGTCACCTTCAGCAACGTAACGCGTCATAAAATCGCCATGCAGGGCGTAGTTTAAAAAAGATCTTAATTCACGCGCTAGCACGTCAAGCTCAATAGGTGGGGGTGTCCCCCGAGCTAAATTAGGCACTTGGCAATAGACGCAGCGCCAATTACAGGCATTATTAATATTGAGGTTAATGCCAATGGAAACGCCACCAGCACGCCGAGAAACCACAGGATAGATATATTTCATGCCGCTTACATCGCGGTTATGGTCATCAACAGTAAGGAAATTATGCGTGATCATACTGGGTTGAGTGCTTAATATGGGAGCTATTTAACCGCGGATGCGTGTCAAATGTTGTGATATAACTTTTATTTAATCGCAAGCACGTGGGTTCACAATCTTCTTCAACGCTTGAAGATCTAAAATACCGACATAACGCTGCTTCACTTCAATAACACCTTCATCACTCAATTTGGTAAAAGCGCGGCTCACGGTCTCTAACTTCATACCTAGATAGCTTGCAATGTCTTCACGTGACATTCTCAGGATAATTTCTGATTGAGAAAAACCACGGGCATGCAAGCGTTGTACTAAATTTAACAAGAAAACAGCCAACCGCTCTTCAGACCGCATATTACCAATCATCATCATCATGCTGTTTTCGCGCACAATCTCGCGGCTCATCACTTTATGTACATGGCGTTGTAAGACAGGAAACTCACGCGATAACTCTTCCACATTAGAAAACGGCATCACACAGACATCAGCATCTTCTAGTGCGACTGCATTACAGGTGTATTGATCAGTCACAATACCATCCAAGCCTATAATCTCACCTGCCATTTGAAAACCCATCACTTGTTCAAGGCCTTCTGGCGTTGCAACACTGGTTTTAAAAAATCCAGTGCGAATAGCAAACAACGATTTAAATTCTTCACCACTTCTAAATAACAATTCACCCTGCTTCACTTGGCGACGCGTTGCAACCACTTCATCCAGTTTTTGCATATCGGCTTGGTCTAGCCCAATGGGCATGCAAAGCTCGCGTAAATTACAGTTTGAGCAAGCAACTTTGATGGTGTCTTTGGTTAGTTCTAAATTCATTTTTCGCTATATATTTAAATAACAGTGAAAGCATACCGATTTCAGCGCACAGTAGCTAGAGATTTGAAGATATTTATATTTAACTTGTGATGACTAACGATACTGACTAATACAAGATGCCGACTAATACAATATCTTTTGATATATATCAAGGCAATTTACTATCGAATCAGGCATAGTGACAGCCTAAGCTAACCGTAAGAGAATGATTATGACGACACTTGACACTTTACCAAACACAACTGCAAGCTTAGATAGCATCATGCCTGGTGTCACTAAAGAAACGTTGAATAAATATGATATATCAGGGCCTAGATACACCTCCTACCCAACGGCTGATCGTTTTGTGGAAGCTTTTACTGAGGATGCTTATAAACTGGCATTAGAGCACCGTCGCGCCACTTCGGCGGCACAACCTTTATCCATTTACGTGCATATTCCATTTTGTGAGTCATTGTGCTTTTTTTGCGCGTGCAACAAAATTGTCACCAAACATCATGAGCGTAGCGTGGAATACTTACGCTATTTAAATCGTGAAATTGATTTACATATTGAGCACTTAGGCGCCGGCCAAACCATCTCACAACTACATTTGGGCGGTGGTTCACCGACGTTTTTCTCAGACAAAGAGCTCTCTGAACTGATGGCGATGCTCAAACATAACTTTGTGTTTGCGCCGGGTGGCGAATACTCTATTGAAGTAGACCCCCGCACAGTAGATGAGCAACGTCTAAAACATTTAGCTGAACTTGGTTTTAATCGTTTAAGTTTTGGTGTGCAAGACTTTGACCCAGAAGTACAAAAAGCCGTGCATCGTATTCAACCTGCCGAACAAGTGTTTTCACTCGTTGACGCGGCAAGACGCTTAAAATTTGAATCTGTTAATGTAGACTTAATCTACGGTTTGCCCATGCAAACACCAGAATCATTTAACAGAACATTGGCACAAGTAGTAGAGCTAAGGCCTAATAGAATTGCGCTATATGGTTATGCGCATTTACCTGAGCGCTTTAAGCCACAACGCCGCATTAGCGAATATGAACTACCGGCCGCACAGGACAAAATTACCATGTTAGGCAGCGCATTAAGTGCCTTTATTGATGCGGGCTATGTGTATGTGGGGATGGATCACTTTGCCCTACCTGATGATGATTTGGCCATTGCTAAACGCCAAGGCAGGTTACACCGTAATTTTCAAGGCTATAGCACCCAACCCGATTGTGACTTAATCAGCTTAGGCGTTTCTGCCATTGGCCGCGTAGGCGCAACGTATAGCCAAAACGCTAAAACCATAGAAGAATATTTTGACCATCTTAACAATGGCCGTTTCCCTGTGGTGCGTGGTCTCGCCCTCTCACGCGACGACGTTATTCGCCGTGCGGTTATTATGGCGATTATGTGCCAAGGCTCGCTACAATATGAGGCCATAGAGTTGGCTTATTTGATTGATTTTAATAGCTACTTTGCCGCTGAATTAGAGCAACTTAAAACCCTTGAAAACACTGATATGGTAGTGCTAGAAGAGGATGGTATGCACGTCACTGACACCGGCTGGTTTTTTGTACGCGCTGTGGCCATGGTGTTTGACCGTTATTTACAAACCGACCGCAATCGCGCAAGGTTCTCAAAAATTCTTTAATGTTATAAGGTCATCTAAGACCGCTTAATTAAACGCTAGCCGTTTGCAGTGGCTGAATTTTTTGCATCTCAATATCCGCACCCGGATAACCCCATAAAAAAAGCCCCTACCAATCACGGTAAGGGCTAGGGTGGAACCTGATACTTAAATAATTAAACTAAATCTTAGAATTTTTTACCAATACCAACACCGAATACCCATGGATTAATGTCTAAATCATCAATTTTTACCCATGTTGCACCACTATCAGCCGACACTTTAACATTGGTATTCATCGTCACATATTTAACATCAGCATTGATTAACCAACCTGAGCCTAAATTGATATCCACGCCCGCTTGTGCAACCGCACCAAACATATTATCGTCAATATGAATTGGCAAACCACCAACAGTAGTTTTTAAGTTATGATCAAATGTATGGGTGTAATTAATACCGGCACCCACATAAGGATCAATCGTTTGATCTGGATTAAAGTGCCATTGCGCAGTTAAGGTAGGAGGTAGTAAATTCACTGAACCTAAATTTTCATTACCAAGTGCACCACCTAATGGAGCTGCAGCAGCATTGTTAGTAAGATGCACATCATGGCGTGTACCTGTAGCTAAAATTAATTCAAGCGCGATATTTTTAGTAACGTAATAAGAAATATCTAACTCAGGAATCACATTATTATCTACTGACAACAGAGCATCTGATCCGATATTTCCATGAAGGCCGCCTTGACTAGCCAATCCACCCAAGCCAGCTGCAGCAGAGACGGAACCCAATTTACTCTTTTCATCAGGAGAAACACTTGCTGCACGTAAACGCACTACAATATCACCTGCTTCAGCTTGTGCTAAAACTGGCGCAAACGCTGAAAGTAAGGCCACTACTAATAAGGATTTTTTCATTTTAAAACGCTCCACTTAATAAAAATAAAACAAAACAAAAATTTGATAAGTCATCTTATAGAGCTAGCGTAAAAAACCATTTGATATATATCAATAGATATCAAATTAATACCTAAAAAATAACGTTTTGTTGTTTTTTTACAACATCTATTTGTTATTTTTAAATACGTCTAAAAAAACCATTTGATTGAACGTCTAGCGAATGTTTGATGCCAACTCAAACAGCGCGATGGATTCTACATGTGAGGTATGCGGGAACATATTAATCACCCCTGCCGCTTTTAACACATAGCCTTTTTCATTCACCAGCACACCGGCATCACGCGCCAATGTAGCAGGGTTGCACGACACGTACACAATGCGTTGTGGGCTATTGATAGCGTCTAATGATTTAATTAATTCAAACGCGCCATCGCGCGGCGGGTCTACCAACCATTTATCAAAACAGCCTAATGCTGTTAAGGCTTCTGGGGTCATTTTAAATAAATCTGCCACGCCAAACTGGGTATTGGTAATGTCATTTAACACAGCGCTTTCATTGGCCCTATCTACTAAATTAGCCAAGCCTTCTAAACCCAATACTTGTGCGCCACTACGCGCAATGGGTAAGGTAAAATTACCGATACCACAAAAGAAGTCAGCAATTTTTTCATGAGATTGAGGCGCTAGCAATTGCATGGCACGGCGTATCATCACTTGATTAATCTGCGGGTTGACCTGCGTAAACTCATTAGGCTTAAACGGGTAGGTTAAATCAAACTCTGGCAAGCTGTACTTTAAAGCGGGCAACGCTTGTGTGCTTGAATCTAACGGATAAAAAGGCTTAATCGTATCGGGGCCTTTTGTTTGCGTCCAAATTTGCACATGATGTGTATCGGCAAAAGCTTTTAGCAACGCTTCATCTGACTGCGTTAATTCAGCCATAATGCGTAAAATCAACACAATCACTGGTTGATTGTCCTCAGCTAGATTAGCTTCACCGACTGCCAGCTCAATTTGCGGTAGTTTGTCTCGTATACTCAATTGCACAATCATCTCTTGCAAGGGCGCGATTAACGCAGAGACTTCTGGCACCAGCACTTCACAGCTATTCATATCTGCCACATAGCGCGTGGCTTTTTCATTAAACCCTACCAGTACGCGCTGCTTTTTTTCCACATATTTAACGCTCAAACGCGCTTTATGGCGGTACCCCCAAGTGGGACCATAAATGGGCGGCAACATATTGTCTGGCTTCACTTTACCAATGTGCTTCAAATCACTTTCAAGTAAGCGCTGTTTGTTAGCGACTTGTGCGGCAAAATCTAAATGCTGTAGCTTACAGCCACCACACAGCCCAAAATGCGGACACTTAGGCGTTACCCTTTGATTAGATTGCTTCAGCACGTCTACCACGTTTGCAACCTCATAGCTGGGCTTGATACGGTGCGAGCGGAAGGTGACTTTTTCAGTAGGTAATGCGCCATCTATGAATATGGTTTTACCATCGACATGGGCAACGCCTCGGCCTTCTTGATCTAGCGATTCAATCGTAGCGGTTAAAAGCGGGGCGAGTGCCAGGTCTGTAGCGGATTTATTGCGTCTTTTTCTCATGGCGGCTATTTTACCGCAGTGCAGGTATTAGAGGAAACATCGTTATTTTGTTACACTAAACGTCATATAAAAATATCCGCACTAAGATTAGGTGAATGCGCATACATACGAAAAGGGAGGTCATCACATGAAACACTTAACTAAGTTTTACACATCGTTAGCCTTACTAATGGCGCTCGGGTTTAGCTTCACAGCCCAAGCTGAAGGCCCTAAAATGTTATATACCGAGAGCAAAATACGCTTTATGACAGGTGGCATTGGCCATGATGAAGTACTCGACATGCGCCCTTTTGCTAAAAGTTATACCCTCAATCTATTGTTTTCTGAAGGCAAAATTGGGCGGGCTACCACAGACATTAATCTCAGTATTTACAATAACCAAGATGCACTCGTATTTAAACTTAATAATGCAGGGCCATTGTTATATGTCAACCTGCCTGCTGGAAGCTACACCATTTCGGCAACCAACAATGGCATTAAGCTACGCCATCAACTAAGCATAGAAGAAAATACTTCTCAAAAAGTGATTTTAAATTGGAAAGATAAAGTAGAAGAAGACGATTTAGTGCGCGAATAGCCCACTAAAATTAGCGCTAGGTTATTACTTAAAGGCGGCTAAAAACTCTTTCCAATGGCTTGCACCCGTACTTGCTTGGCTATAACCCGTTAAGGTGCTGCGGACTAATTCAATTTCTGCCTCATAAGCCGCTTGGCTTAACTGCCCCCGCATTAACTTAAAGCGCAAAAATACCAAATGGGTATTGGCCACATCTGTTTCGCAATAATTGCGAATCTCTTCAAGCTTGCCAGCCTTATAGGCGTCCCACACTTTACTGCCATCCATACCGAGCTTACCAGGAAAGCCACACAGTTTGGCTAAGTCATCCAAGGGCGCATTCGCTCGCCCATTAAACATAGCGAGTATGTCCATTAAATCTAAATGGCGAGTGTGATAGCGGCTAATGTAATTGTTCCACTTAAACTCTTTATCATCTTCGCCTAAATCCCAATAGCGACTGGCATTGATGCCGTGTATTAATCCACGATAGTGCAACACGGGCAAATCAAAACCACTGCCATTCCACGAAATGATTTGTGGCGTATATTTATCAATGCCATCAAAAAAACGTTGAATGATTTCAGCTTCAGAGGCATTGGCATCGCCCAATGTCCAGACCTTAAAATTATTGCCCTCACGTAGCGCGCACGATATTGCGCAAATACGATGCTGATGCAGCGGTAAAAACTCTGTGCCATTTTGTTGGCGACGTTGATGCAAAGCAATGTTAGCCACATCTTCTGCAGAAGTATCTGCAGGCAAATCATACAAAACCCGCAGACCGTCAGTGTCTGGAATGGTCTCGATATCAAATACTAATGTAGGCGTCATTGTTTAGAGAGTCTCAATTATCATCAACATACTGTTGTTTAAATATACTTAAGCGGGAAATACCCCGGTCGATAAGTAGCGATCACCTCGATCACACACGATCGTCACAATCACCGCATTTTCTACTTCTTTAGAGAGCTGCAAAGCACTATATAAGGCGCCGCCGCTTGATATACCAGCAAATACACCTTCTTGAGTTGCCAGTTTCCTAGTGGTATTTTCTGCATCTTTTTGGCTTACGTAACGTAGCTCATCCACACGATTTGCATCATAAATTTTAGGTAAATATTCTACTGGCCATTTACGAATGCCCGGGATTTGACTGCCCTCTTCAGGTTGCACACCAATAATTTTTATATGAGGATTTTGCTCTTTTAAGTAACGTGACACCCCCATGATAGTGCCCGTCGTCCCCATGCTAGACACAAAGTGCGTGACTTTACCTGCGGTATCACGCCAAATTTCAGGGCCTGTTCCTTCATAGTGCGCAAGCGGATTATCCATATTACCAAACTGATCTAGCACAATGCCCTCGCCTTCAGCCTGCAACTTGGTAGCCACATCACGTGCCAACTCCATACTGCCATCTTTAGGGGTTAATACCAGTTCTGCGCCATAGGCTTTCATGCTTTGACGGCGCTCAACGCTTTGATTTTCCGGCATGACCAATATCATTTTATAACCACGCATGGCCGCCACCATCGCCAATGCAATGCCAGTATTGCCGCTCGTTGCTTCAATCAAGGTGTCGCCTGGTTTAATATCGCCCCGTGCTTCAGCGCGTGTAATCATGCTGTAAGCGGGTCTATCTTTAACCGAGCCTGCTGGGTTATTGCCTTCTAGCTTCAGCAAAATAGTATTGCTGGTATTGCCGGCCATGCGCTGCAATTTCGCCAACGGCGTATTACCCACAAAGCTATCTATTGTTTTATATGTCATATTTTTTACCGAAACTCATTGTCTTACTATTTTTTAGTTAAATATAAAGCGTAAGCCGCAAAACCGATATATGCCAACAGTGACATTTGCGGAATACTCAGCCCTAAAAATGTCCAATCAATGGCGGCACAATCGCCCGTGCCCCTAAACACCAACGTAAGTGCTTTTTGTAATGGGAAATTTTCAAACATATAATCAAAGCCCACGCCACAATCAGCGATCATAGTGTCGCGGTGAGCTTGTAGCCACCAATGCCGAATCGCCACACCTACACCACCTAAGGCCGTTAACACCAGCAATACAGTGAAGATTTTGCTGAGTAAGGTATTTGGCTTAATAAACGCGGCTAACAAAAATAATAGGCCTAACCCCATAAATATCATACGCTGCGATATACACAATGGGCATGGATTAAGTTGGTAATGCGTTTGAATCCATAAGGCCATACCCACTAAACCAAAGCTGGCAACAAAGCCTAGCAAATACCCACTTTTTCCACTTAACCACTTATTTAACATGTCGATAACCTTGCTTGTGTTGAATGTACGCTTATAATTGAATCCATAAAACATTGTAATTGATAACGCGTAATGACTGAACCCACTTTATATACTGACAAGCAAATTCGCACCACTAAAATTCTGACTGTAAGCGAATTAAATCGTTTAGCGAATCAGGTATTAACCCAAAGTTTTCCGCTATTTTGGGTATCTGGCGAAGTGTCTAACCTCACGCGTGCGGCAAGTGGTCATTGGTATTTTTCACTCAAAGATGCCGGCGCACAAGTGCGTTGTGTCATGTTTAAAGGCCGCAATAGTTATTTAGACTGGGTGCCGAAAGAAGGTGACAAAGTAGAAGCGCGCTGCACCGTCACGCTTTATGAAGCGCGTGGCGACTTTCAACTCACCATTGAATTTTTACAGCGTGCCGGCTTGGGCGTTTTGTTTGAAGCCTTTGAAAAATTAAAAGCTAAGCTTCAGTCAGAGGGCTTGTTTGACGCCGCCATTAAAAAACCATTACCTGCACACCCCAAACAAATCGGCATTGTCACTTCTCCCGATGCGGCAGCACTCAGAGACGTGCTCACCACGCTAAAACGACGTATGCCGAGTATTCCAGTCATTATTTACCCAACGCCCGTGCAAGGCAAAGGTGCGGCGGTATTGATTGCTGATGCCATTCAACTGGCGAATGAACGTGCCGAATGTGATGTACTGATTATTTGCCGCGGCGGCGGTAGTATTGAAGACTTATGGCAATTTAACGAAGAAATCGTTGCTCGCGCCATTGCCGAATGTACTATGCCAACGGTTAGTGGTGTCGGGCATGAAACTGACTTTACCATTTGTGATTTTGTCGCGGATATACGCGCAGCCACCCCCACCGCAGCGGCAGAGCTTGTGACGCCTACTCGAGAAAATAGACTTAATGCAGTCAAGCAATTAAGCCAACAATTAACCAGAACCCTCCAGTATCAACTTAATCAACGCTCACAAGCATTAGATTACATGGCACGCAGGTTAATTTCACCCTTACAGCAAATTGAGCAACAAAAAACTCAATTAACGCAAATCACTTATCGCTTAAATGCCGCGATTAACCAGCAATTACAAAGCAAACAACATAATGTGCTGCGCCTGAGCCAAAATTTGACGCACCTTAACCCGCAAGCGGTTCTGACAAGGGGGTATGCATTTGTGCAAAATAAATCGGGGGCAATTATTGCATCCAGCCAGCAATTACAAAGTGGCGATGCGGTAACACTTACATTTGGGATAGGGGCTGCGGAAGCGACTATTGATAAGACGAGTCCTTAGCCATTTCAAAACATAATTTGGATTGGATGTTGCTGGACTATGAAAATATATTTGTTGGTGCCGGGTCGATTTCATTGGCTAGATTTTTCTTGGCTAGGTCACGACGCTCTCGCGCCTCGAGTAAAGACAAATGCGGATATACCCCAAGCGATAACACCTTCTCTTTACCTGCAAAGCGATACTTGAACCGCCAACACTTAGTTCCTGTGGTGTTTATTTGCAGATAAAGGCCACCTCCGTCTGAAAGTTTGTATGGCTTGTCTGCTTGCTTTGCCTTGGTAATTGCAATGTTAGTAAGTGACATTTGGGGG
>CAILFU010000187.1 GCA_903833595.1 uncultured Pseudomonadota bacterium | reverse complement strand
TCCACGCAAGGTCATGTGACGACGTGTTTGATCATTGATTAACTTTGCATATTCTTTGTAGGTAGTAGCCGAGTTAGTACGTGTAGCATGTTGCAATTTAGCAATCGAATCTGGTGTCCACATATGCTCTTCACCACGCACTCTAAATGCATATTCACCACCTGCGTCTAAATGCTTGGCTAATACCGGGTCATCCCCAAACGCTGAGATATGCAAACGCTCGGCTTCTTCAGCGACTTGATCTAAACCGATACCTTCAATATTGGTAGTTGTACCCGTAAAGTATTGATTAACAAAAGCACTATTAAGACCAATCGCCTCAAATATTTGTGCGCCGCAATAAGATTGATAAGTAGAAATGCCCATTTTAGACATGACTTTGTACAAGCCCTTGCCAATAGCTTTCACAAACTTTTTAGCGGCTTCTTTACTATCTTTTACATCCATGTGCTTGATTGTTTCAAAAGCTAACCATGGACAAACCGCCTCTGCACCATAGCCTGCTAGTAATGCAAAGTGATGCACTTCACGTGCCGAGCCAGTATCTATGACCAAGCCAGTGCTAGTTCTTAAGCCAGCTCCCACTAAATATTCATGCGTTGCAGAACATGCCAATAAAGCTGGAATTGCCAAACGATCAGCACTTACATTTCTATCTGAAAGAATGAGAATATTAAAATCACTTTGAACTGCACTTTGAGCCGCACTAGTAATGCTAGCGACTGCTGCTGCCATGCCTGCCTTACCTTGCGCCACTGGGTAAGTGATATCTAACACTATAGATTTATATTGATTCTGTGTAAGGGTGGCGATTGCCTTTAATTGCTCTAGCTCATCCAACATTAGAACTGGCTGAGCTGCTTCCAAACGCATAGGCGGGGTTGCTTCATCAACACCCAATAAATTAGGTTTTGGTCCAATAAAGGTTACCAAAGACATTACCAACTCTTCACGTATCGGATCAATTGGCGGATTAGTTACTTGGGCAAACAATTGTTTAAAGTAGTTATAAAGTAACTTGGGCTTGACGGATAACACTGGCAATGCCGCATCATTACCCATAGAGCCTGAACCTTCTTCGGCATTGTCCACCATAGGTTGTAGCACAAACTTAATGTCTTCTTGCGTATAACCAAAAGCTTGCTGCGTGTCTAAAAGATCAGCCGCTATTTCTAGGCCGCCTTCTACCTTTGGCATGTCGCTCAAAAAGTAGCGCGTCTTCTCTAGCCATTGCTTATATGGCTTTGCGGTTGCAAGTGTATTTTTAACCTCAGCATCGCCGATAATTCGGCCTTGCTCCATATCAATCAATAACATTTTACCTGGCTCTAAGCGCCATTTTTTTACAATTTTTTCTTGTGGAAATGTTAATACACCCATTTCTGACGCCATCATCACCAAGTCATCTTCAGTCACCAGATAGCGTGCTGGGCGCAAACCATTGCGATCTAAAGTAGCGCCTATCATCCGCCCATCAGTGAAAGCTACCGCAGCAGGACCATCCCATGGCTCCATCAATGCAGCATGATATTCGTAAAAAGCGCGGCGATCTTGATCCATCAATGAATTATTACTCCAAGCCTCTGGAATCAACATCATCATGGCATGTGGCAATGAGTAGCCACCCGCCACAAGTAACTCTAAACAATTGTCAAAACATGCAGAATCAGACTGACCGTCGACAATCAATGGCCAAAGTTTTTCTAAATCTTCGCCAATCACACTAGACTTCATGGTCTCGTGACGTGCCGCCATCCAATTGACGTTGCCTTGGACGGTATTAATTTCACCGTTGTGCGCAATCATGCGAAATGGATGGGCTAAATCCCAAGCAGGAAAAGTGTTTGTTGAAAAACGTTGATGCACCAGCGCCAAAGCTGATACTAAAGTTTCATCATTTAAATCTTTGTAATAAACACCGACTTCATTCGCCAGCAACATGCCCTTGTAGACTATAGTACGTGAAGATAAAGAAGGAATATAAAACGCTGCTTTATCTTGCAAATCTAGCGCACGGATAGCATGCTCAATCCGCTTACGGATAACAAATAATTTTCGCTCAAAGGTGTTTTGGTCTATCGAGTTTGCGCCAATAATAAGCTGTCGCATTATTGGCTCAACATCGCGCGCTGCTTGCGCAATATTGCCATTGTCAACGGGTGTATCACGCCAGCCAAGTAAAGTTTGACTTTCTTCCGCGATGATTTTACCTATGAGAACTTCACAAACTTGGCGATTTTTAGGCAATTGCGGTAAAAATACATTACCGACTGCATATTGACCTACAACTGGCAAATTGATGCCGAGCTTAACAGCTTCTTTACGCATAAATGCATCGGGCATTTGCATCAGCAACCCAGCACCATCGCCTAATTTTGGATCATAACCTGTTGCACCACGGTGCGTTAGGTTGGTCAGTAACTCCAAACCTTTTTGTACAATATCATGGGTTTTTTTGCCCTTAATATGTGCCACAAAACCAACACCACAAGCGTCACGCTCGTTAGTGGGATTGTATAAACCTTGTTTAGCTGGCTTGCTTGAATTGACGTTGATTGACTTACTTAAACCTGATGCCATATTATCTAATCACAAAACATTTAGAGGAACCTTTAAGTTTACCGTTAAATGCCTATCTGTTCAATAAGATAGAGCCTAAAGTTGCTTAATATTTCAACAAATAACGCATTAAATAGAGGTTAGGACGAATACTTAGCAATTAAAACGATTGGAAAGCTTTTTTCGCTGCCGCTATAGTCAAGGCAATATCTTCATCGCTATGCGCCGCAGAAACAAAACCTGCTTCAAACGCCGAAGGGCCTAAATAGATACCGCTATCTAGCATGCTATGAAAGAAATGATTAAAGTGGTCTTTGTTAGATTGCATCATTTCGTGGTAGCTGGTTGGGCAGTGCTCACAGAAATATAGGCCAAACATACCACCCACACTTTGCGCATTAAAAATGACGCCTGCTTCTATAGCCGCAACCTTTAATCCTTCGACTAATTTTGTCGTTTGCGCCGCTAACTTGGCGTGAAAATTTGGCGCTTGGATTAATGCTAGTGTTTTTAATCCGGCCGTTACTGCCACAGGATTGCCAGATAACGTACCCGCCTGATAGACTTTACCAACGGGGGCCAAACACTGCATGATATCTTTACGACCACCAAAAGCCCCCACCGGCAAACCGCCGCCGATTACTTTACCCAAGGTGGTCATATCAGGCTTAATGTTATAGAGCGCTTGCGCGCCACCTAAATGCACTCTAAAGCCCGTCATCACTTCGTCAAAAATCAGTACCGCGCCATGTTTGGTACAAAGTTCACGCAAGGTTAGTAAAAACTCCTTGTGTGGCACAATTAAATTCATATTACCGACCACAGGCTCAATAATCACACAGGCAATTTCATCACCCATCTTGGCAAATAAATCTTTAAGTGCCTGCGTATTGTTGTACTCTAAAGTTAAAGTATGTGCCGCAACGCTGACAGGCACGCCGCCTGAATCTGGCTCACCAAAAGTCAGCAAGCCAGAACCTGCCTTAACCAACAGACCATCAGAATGGCCATGGTAACAACCCTCAAATTTTAGAATTTTGTCGCGCCCAGTAAAGCCTCGCGCTGTACGAATAGCGCTCATGGTCGCCTCAGTGCCGCTACTATTAAGCCGTACCTGCTCCATGCTAGGGACCAACTTATTAATGAGCTCAGCCATTTCAAGTTCTAAACCTGTGGGAGCACCAAATGACAAACTATTCTCGGCCACTTCTTGTACCGCTTTAATCACTTCTGGGTGAGCATGGCCGACTATCATGGGGCCCCAAGAATTAATGTAGTCAATATATTCTTTACCGTCCACATCCCACAACCTAGAACCCAAACCTTTTTTAAAGAAAATCGGCGTGCCACCCACACTCCGAAAAGCGCGAACTGGTGAATTCACACCTCCAGGAATAAGTTGTTGAGATTTGTCAAAAAGTGTTTGATTGCTAGATGTCATAATTAAGCCTTAGGGTTGAGCTCTAAATAATTGTGTAAATTGTTCAGTACTAGATTTTACGTCAGTTGCATTAAAAATTGCATTAATCACCGCCAGCGAGTCAGCGCCCGCAGCGATCACTTGTGCGGCATTAGTTAGCGTAATGCCGCCTATGGCCACAGCCGGAATAGTTAACTGGGTTCGTGCTTGATCAAATAAACTTAAGTTTGCTACTGGTGCGTTTGGCTTGGTGCTGGAGGCAAAGCAAGCACCAAATGCCACATAATCAACCCCCGCTCCCTGTGCGGCCAAAGCCAAATCAAAGCGGTCATAACAGGAAGCTCCGAGTATTTTATCTTGACCCATTCTGGCGCGAATTTCTGTTAAATTGCCATCTTCTGTGCCTATATGCACGCCATCTGCATCTAACGTCAAACAAAGCTTAACTGAGTCATTGATAATAAATGGTACTTGATATTGCCTACATAATGGCAAAATCGCACGCGCCTGTTGGGTTTGTAACTTATGATCAGCAAGCTTGTTCCGATATTGCAGCATGCTAATTCCGCCTTGTAGCGCCGCCTCTACTTTGGCTAATAGTAGGTCAGTGTCAGCTTCATCAGGGGTGACTGCGTATAAACCACGTATCATGAAAAATTAATGCGCCTTAACGCTACCGTCACCGCTATTCACAACCGCATCTTCCTCATCTCGCGCCCAAAACATACGGTCAGGGATAAATTGCCCCATGCCAGGTCTAAACCCATTTTTAAGCGTTTGCCATGTGAACTCTTGCGCCTCTTCAATAGCTTCTTCCATGCTGAGCCCATGAGCCATGCAGGCTGCAATTGCACTAGTAAGAGTACAACCAGAGCCATGATAACTGCCTGGTAAGCGCTCCCATTTGTAGGCTTTAATCAACTTATTATCACCATATAACGTATTTGTCACTTCAAGCGTACGCTCATGCGTACCGGTAATTAGTACGTACTCACTCCCCATAGCCAATAAACGTGCGGCACTTTCATCCAATGAAGTCAGCGCCACCTCATCAATATCATCAGCAAAAGCAAATCTACGCGCCTCCAAGCTATTGGGGGTAATTAAAGTCGCCTGTGGGAATAGCATCTCTACCATTGCATCCATCATGTCATCATTGCTTAAATCATCACCACGGCCTGAAGTTAAAATCGGATCTATTAACAAGGGGACATCAGGATAATCTGCCATAATTTCTGCAATAACCGCGATATTTTCAACCGAACCTAATAATCCGAGCTTGAATGCAGATACCTGAACATCTTCTAAAATAGCACGCGCCTGGTCATTAACCCAGTCAGCATCCATCGCCAACACGCTATCTACACCCCGAGTATCCTGTACCGTGATTGCCGTGACGACTGAAAGTGGGTGACAGCCAATACTTGCAAACGTCAGAATGTCGGCCTGCAAGCCAGCACCGCCACTAGGGTCTGTGCCAGCAAAGGTTAATACTGAAGGTGGTGCTTGATTGGCCATAATGTCGTCTATTTTATCTTTATTAGTGGAGCGGGCGATGGGAATCGAACCCACGGCTCTAGCTTGGGAAGCTAGGGTATTACCATTATACGACGCCCGCCTAATGTTATATTTTACTGTATTTTGCTTAAAATCTGTTCGTATGCGCCATCATTATTAGTGGCATTCAATGCCATAAATCTATTGCAGCTACCCATCAAAATTCCAGCGGATTGACATCCACAGCCCATCGCACTTTAGCTGCAATAGCATGAACTCTTAACAATCCAACTAAATTTTTAAGTGCCCGCTGCAACGCTACCCGGCTACTTGCTTGCATCAAGACGTGACCGCGCTCCATGCCTTTTAGACGTTCCATTTGTGGGCGTACCGGGTCGTACACCAATACATCACTGCTGAAACTACGTGCCTGCTCAAAAGCATAGCGTAGAAATTTTTGTACAAGTTCAAAATTATTCGCTTCAGCTCGCAATAAGGCGGTGAAGACATAGGGCGGAAACTGCACTTGCTCACGCTCTAACAATAATGCATCAGCGTAGCTCACATAATCTTGGCCGCGTAAGGCATTAAACAAAGCATGCTCTGGAAACTGAGTTTGAATGATGACTTGTCCAGCTTTATCAGCCCGGCCCGCCCGGCCCGACACTTGCATAAGCTGTGCAAATAACCGTTCACTTGCACGAAAATCAGGGCTATGCAGTGCACTATCGGTGTCAATAACGCCTACTAAGGTTAAATTAGGGAAATCATGCCCTTTCGCAAGCATTTGCGTACCCACTAAAATGTCTATTTCTTGCTTATGTACCTGATCTAAAATTTCAACTAAAGCATTTTTTCGGCTCGTGCTGTCACGGTCTACTCTGGCAATTCTGGCAGCTGGTAATAATTGTGCTAGGGTTTGTTCTAATCTTTGCGTACCGTAACCCGTTGGATGTAAATCCGCATTTCCACAACTTGGGCATTGTTGGGGGATTTTTTGTTCGTGTCCGCAATGATGACAGCGTAATTTTTTCTGCCCCAGATGTACTACCAATCGGCTACTGCACCGAGTGCAAGGTGCTATCCAATGACAAGCCGAACATAATAAAACCGGTGAATAACCACGGCGATTAATAAATAGTAAACTTTGCTCTTTGCGTGCTAACCTTAACTTTAACGCCGCTATTAGTTGAGGCGTTAAGCCGTATTGCAGATTAACTTTGGTAGTATCTATGCATTCAATGTGCGGTAATTTTGCGGCGGATACTGCCCGCTGATTTAAACTAAGTAAATTATATTTATTGGCTTGTTTATGATTAGCAACAGCATTATGCCAACTTTCTAGTGATGGCGTAGCTGAGCCTAACACCACAGGAATATTTAATCGTTTTGCTCGCACCAGCGCAACATCTCTTGCGTGATAACGCATACTGTCTTGTTGCTTATAAGAACTATCATGCTCTTCATCGATAATGATGAGCTTTAATTTAGGTAATGGTGTAAAAATAGAAAGTCGCGTACCGATGATGATTTGTGCGGCGCCAGATTGGGCCAGCTGCCAATTATGTAAGCGTTCACTCTCACTCAAATTACTATGTAAACTGACTAGTGGGAAATTAGCTAAGCGGCTTCTAAAGCGCGCTTCTAATTGTGGGGTTAAGTTAATTTCCGGCACTAGCACCAATATTTGGGCATCCTGATTTTGAAGCACATATTGCATCAAGCGCATGTACACTTCGGTTTTACCACTGCCCGTAATACCATGTAATAGCCAAGCTTTGTATGTTTGTGCCTCTTGAGTGATGCGATTAATCGCTAACGTTTGCTCCTCGTTTAATTCAGGCGCTACTGGAATCATTGCTTCTAGGGTTTTGATTATGGTTGGTACTTGCTGGCTTACTAACCAGCCATCCGCAACTAACTGTTTTGCCACCTTACGTGCACTACTCGAAATTGCATCTAAATCCAGTTCCGTCAATCTTCCATGAGTTTGTAATGCTAGCAAAATCCGACGCATGACGAGTTGCCTTGTGGGCAGTTGCTCAAGATCAGCCAATTGTCCTAACGCTGTCAAGTTATAGGCATATTGCTTACACGATACCGCAGGGGAAATTTGCCGCAAGCGCACAGGCAATGCAGACAACAATGCTTGGCCAAACGGATATTGGTAATAATCGGCACTAAATTTTAGTAAATTTAAAGTTTCCGCATCTATTGGTAGTTCATCCGCAAACACTTGTATCACCGTCTTAAGCTTTTCAACGGCCACATCACTCGCGTCAGTTTTGCCTATCACAATACCTATTTGCTTACGATGGCCAAAAGGCACTAACACACGTTGCCCAACTTGAGTCACTTCACCGTTGCTTAAGTAATCAAACAAGCGGTCTAATGGCAGGTCTAAGGCTATTTTTAGTATGGATTTAGGCAATTTATGTGCGCACTTATTGGAATATAGCCATTAGATATCATCTCATTAAAGACTCAAAGAAATACAAAAACAGGTCACGAGTAGGTTAAAATAACGCTCTTAAATTATTTACTTAAGTACAAATTAGTTTTGAAAGCACATCTTACCCAATTACTAACTACTGCCGCAAAAACTATTGCGCCAGATAGTAAAGAATTCAACATTTTACTTGAGCGCCCCAAATCTGCCGAACATGGTGATTTTGCGACTAACCTAGCGTTGGCTCTAGCCAAACCGCTGAAACAAAATCCACGTGCAATTGCTGCGCAACTCATTGCGGCACTACCCAATAGTGAATATATCGCTAAAACTGAAATTGCTGGCGCTGGTTTCATTAACTTCTTTCTAAACGCCCAATCACAACAAGCGGTCATTAAAGATATTGTAGCGGCTGGCAAGCAATATGGACGCAACAATAATGGCGGCCATCAAAAAGTTCAGGTGGAATTTGTATCCGCTAATCCTACTGGGCCCTTGCACGTAGGGCATGGGCGCGGCGCAGCAGTAGGCGATTGCTTAGCGCGCTTACTAGACGCTAATGGCTGGGATGTAACGCGCGAGTTTTATTATAACGATGCAGGCGCACAAATTGATAACCTAACCATCTCAGTGAAAGCCCGCTGTAAAGGCATTTCAACTGATGATGCGAGTTTTCCTGAAAATGGTTACCGTGGTGAATATATCGCGGACATTGCCGCTTCTTATTTAGCCAAACAAACTGTAGTGGCCGATGACATAAAAGTCACCGCCAATGGTGATGTAAATAATGATGAAGCGATCCGCACCTTCGCCGTGGCTTATTTAAGACATGAACAAGATTTGGATTTGAAAGCATTTCAAATCCAATTTGATGTATTTTCACTAGAAAGTGCACTGTATGCGGATGGCAAAGTAGAGCAAACCGTACAAGCTTTAATTAACAGCGGCCACACCTACGAGCAAGACAACGCTCTTTGGTTAAGAACCACTGATTTTAGCGATGATAAAGATCGTGTCATGCGCAAAAGCGAAGGTGGTTACACTTACTTTGTACCTGATATTGCCTACCACACAGACAAATGGAATCGTGGCTTTGTGCGCGTTATAAATGAACAAGGCGCAGACCACCACAGCACAATCACCCGCGTCCGCGCTGGATTGCAAGCTTTGAATATTGGCATTCCAAAAGGATGGCCAGATTACGTGCTGCACCAAATGGTGACAGTGATGCGCGGGGGCGAAGAAATAAAGCTTTCCAAGCGCGCCGGCAGTTATGTAACTTTACGTGATTTGATTGAAGAAGTAGGTTGCGATGCCACACGTTATTTCTTA
>CAILFU010000186.1 GCA_903833595.1 uncultured Pseudomonadota bacterium | reverse complement strand
TGAATGGTTTGGTGGATTATCAAGCACGCAATCTAGCGTTCAAATTAGACTTAGTCGGCGATCAAATTAATGCATTTAGTCGAATGCTAAAAGGCCTATATCGCCTGTTTAAAGAAAACGATTTGGCGTTACTTGAAATTAACCCATTAGTGGTGACTACTGACGGTAAGCTTTTTGCCTTAGATTGCAAAATGAGTGTGGATGATAATGCACTCTATCGTCAAAAAGCCTTGGCGGAACAACGTGACTGGTCGCAAGAAGATAGCAAAGAAGCGGTCGCACATCATGCAGGCTTAAATTACATTGCGCTTAACGGCAATATTGGCTGTATGGTCAATGGAGCTGGCCTAGCCATGGCCACCATGGATTTGATTAAATTACATGGCGGTACCCCAGCAAACTTTTTAGATGTGGGCGGTGGTGCAACAGCGGAAACGGTGACTAAGGCATTTAAAATTATTTTAGCGGACAGTAACGTGAAAGCCATTTTAGTCAATATTTTTGGCGGCATTATGCGTTGCGATATTATTGCAGAAGGCATTATCACTGCTGTGAAAGATGTCGGTATGCAAATTCCTGTCATCGTGCGATTAGAAGGTACCAATGTGGGTTTAGGAAAAGAAATGTTGAAATCTAGTAGGCTGAATATTATTTCTGCAGATGGTTTAACCGATGCAGCTATGCAAGCAGTAAAGGCTGTCGCATGAGTATATTAGTTAATAAAAACACCAAAGTACTTTGCCAAGGGTTTACCGGTAGACAAGGGACTTTTCACTCAGAACAAGCGCTTGCTTATGGCACTAAAATGGTCGGTGGTGTGACTCCAGGTAAAGGCGGCGCGTTGCATTTAGGCTTACCTGTATTTAACACCATGCGTGAAGCCGTACGACAAACGGGCGCTAGTGCGAGTGTTATCTATGTACCGCCAGCATTTGCAGCAGACTCTATCTTGGAAGCGTGTGATGCCGGTATTGATCTGATTATATGCATTACTGAAGGCATCCCAGTATTAGATATGCTGAATGTAAAAGCTGCTTTAAAAGCCAATGGCGCGCGATTAATTGGGCCCAATTGTCCAGGCGTGATTACCCCAGATGAATGTAAAATTGGCATCATGCCGGGTAGCATACACTTACGCGGTAAAGTCGGTATTGTCTCACGCTCTGGTACGCTGACTTATGAAGCGGTGCATCAAACAACGGCCTTAAAGTTAGGTCAAAGTACTTGCGTGGGTATCGGTGGTGATCCGATTAAAGGCCTTAATTTTATTGAGTGCTTGCAAATGTTTGAGGCTGATGATGAAACACAAGCCATTATTATGGTGGGTGAAATTGGTGGCTCAGATGAAGAAGCGGCGGCTGAGTATATTAAAAGTCATGTCACTAAGCCAGTAGCCGCTTATATTGCCGGGCAGACTGCACCCGCAGGTAAACGCATGGGGCATGCAGGCGCCATTATTTCTGGCGGTAGTGGTAAAGCGTCAGACAAAATTCGCGCGCTAGAGCTGGCCGGCGCTGTCGTTGCGAGTTCGCCTGCTGGCTTGGGTGAAGCGGTACTTGCCGCTATTCAGCATAAAGCTAGCTAGCCAACATTTACAAGGCTATATTAAGCACAATATGACAACCATGCCTCAACCTTTTTTTAGAATAGTTGGCCTACTATTATGTTGGTTGATGGCTACTACCATGACGCCCGTTATGGCCAATGAAGATGTCACTTATCTACTCACCGCGGCTTCAAAGGGTGATTTGGAAATAGTCAATGCCATGCTGGCTAGTGGTGCAAACGCGAATGTCAAAGATGAAGATGGTATGACGGTTTTGATGTATGCGGCACGTAAAAATCAGGTAGGCGTAGCGACTGCGCTGATTGATAAGGGTGCAGACATTAATGCGACAGATGCTGGTGGTTGGACCCCTCTAATGTTTGCCGCCAAGAAAAATAATATTGCCACGGTTAGCGTCTTGTTATTAAGAGGCGCTGATGCCAAAGTGCGTGATCCCTCAGGTTGGAGCGCATTAGGCATCGCAGCAGTTTCTGGGTTTGCGCCAACAGTTGATTTGTTAGTCAAGCACGGTGTAGATGTTAATACGCAAAGTGATGGCGGTAAAAGCATATTAATGTACGCGGCAAAAAGTGGCGATATTCCTACGATTACCACGCTACTGGACAATAAAGCCAATACACAAGCACGTGATCATTTAGGGATGACCGCACTTATGATTGCTGCGCGCGAGGGTCATGCCTCAGCAGTAGAGTTGCTAGCAAAGCGCGGCGCATTGGTGAATCAAAAAGATTTATCAAAGTGGAGCGCACTTAATTGGGCTGTCAAAAAATCAAAATTTGACGCGGCAAGAGCATTGGTAGAGGCTGGCGCAGATGTGAATAATTTAGATGCAGAGGGTACGCCCTTGCTGCATATTGCGGTTGATAATGGGAATGCTGACATTGTTAAATTGTTGCTTGAACACAATGTAAAAGTGAAAGCTAAAGATCAGTATGGCTTAACCGCTTTGGTGTATGCGCTTAAAGGGCAACATACGGAAATTATCCGGCTCATTAAAGATGCTGGAGGTTCTTATTGATAGTTGCAATCGCGCAAATTAATTGCATGGTCGGTGATATTGCTGGCAATGTTGAGAAAATTATCGCGAGTGCAGTTCAAGCAAAAGCGCAGGGTGCAACATTGTTAGTCACGCCTGAGCTTTCATTATGCGGTTATCCTCCTGAAGATTTATTGTTACGCGCAGACTTTTTGCACGCGTGTGACGTAGCATTGCAAGATTTATGCACTTCCTTAACTGCTATCACTGTTATTGTCGGGCATCCACAGCAAGTGGGTGAGGCTTGTTATAACGCCGCTTCAATTTTGCAAGATGGTAAAATCATTGCAAGCTACCATAAGCATGCACTACCTAATCATAGTGTGTTCGACGAAAAGCGCTATTTTAAAGCTGGCGATGAAGCGCTGGTATTTGAGCATCAAGGCCATCAGATTGGGGTGCTTATTTGTGCGGATGTATGGGAGCCTCAACCTGCATTGTTAGCAAAAGCAGCGGGTGCCGACTTGCTAGTAGTGTTAAACGCCTCGCCATTTCACATGGAAAAGCAATCTACCCGTTTAGCTATTCTGCGTGAACGTGTTATGGAAACTAAATTACCAATTATTTATGTCAACATGCTGGGCGGCCAAGATGAATTAGTATTTGATGGGGGTTCATTTGCATTGGATGCAAAAGGCCATATTACCCATCAATTGCCAGCGTTTGAATCAGCAGTAGTGGCGGTTGAGTTTACAGGCCTGCAGCCTAGATTGGGATCAATTACACCCCATTTGACGGTTGAAGCTTCTGTCTACAATGCTTTAAAACTCGGCCTTGCTGATTACGTACATAAAAATGGGTTCCCCGGCGTTGTATTGGGTCTCTCTGGGGGGGTAGATTCTGCATTGACGCTGGCGATAGCGGTGGATGCATTGGGCGCTAAAAACGTACATGCAGTACTGATGGCATCTGAATTTACAGCCAGTATGAGTGTGGATGATGCGGTTGAGATGGCGAATACGCTGGGTGTTAAATACAGCTTAATGCCAATTAACACACTTTTTGAAAGCTTTAGAAGTGCACTTTCAGATGAGTTCTCAGGCTTACCTTTTGATGCAACTGAAGAAAACTTGCAAGCCCGAATTCGCGGCATGTTACTGATGGCGCTATCCAACAAATTTGGCAGTATTGTAGTGACAACAGGCAATAAAAGTGAAATGGCTGTCGGTTATTGCACCTTGTATGGTGATATGGCGGGGGGGTTTGCTTTGTTAAAAGATGTACCTAAAACTTTGGTCTATCAACTTTGTCAGTATCGTAATCATTTGTCTCAGGTGATTCCACAACGTATTATTACTCGACCACCTTCAGCAGAATTGCGCGCCAATCAAATAGATCAAGATAGTTTGCCGCCTTATGAAGTGCTGGATGCGATAGTGGAAGCGTATGTAGAAAATGATTTGGGGCGAGCTGATATTATTGCCATGGGCTTTAACGTGACTGATGTCAATCGTGTCATTAGCTTAATTGATAGAAATGAGTATAAACGGCGACAATCGCCAGTGGGTGTGCGTATTACTCATAAAAGTTTTGGTAAAGATAGGCGTTACCCGATTACGGTGAAGCTAGATTTTTGAAGCGCACTCAAGTAATATTTAGTCATTATTTATTCACATAAGTCGCTGCTTAGATACTATGATTACATGAAACAAACTATACTGATTAAACGTTTTAGCGATACATTTTATGGAGTTGGGCCAGCATGAAAAAAATTGAAGCAATTATCAAACCATTTAAATTAGATGAAGTGCGCGAGTCCTTATCAAGCATTGGCGTTAATGGTTTAACGGTGACTGAGGTAAAAGGCTTTGGTCGTCAAAAAGGTCATACTGAGCTTTATCGTGGCGCTGAATATGTGGTCGATTTTTTACCTAAAATAAAATTAGAGTTAGTGGTGTCTGATGATATTGTTGAATCTGCCATGGATGCCATTATTAAAGCGGCTCATACCGGTAAAATTGGTGATGGTAAGATTTTTGTGAGCTCAGTGGAGCAAGTGGTACGTATCCGTACTGGCGAAACTGGTGAATCTGCAGTCTAGAGTTTATAGGAGCGAATTTATTCGCTCCTGCCAGTAGGCAATCAATCCCATCCCAGCTATCTTTAACACTATCTTTTACCCACTATTTCAAACGTCTTTATACCGTTTTCTATATGCAACAGCCTATTAAGTTAGATCTTATGTGGCTGACATGTGTTTAATGGGCGTTGTGAGCTTAATGTTTGATGATTAAAATCCCAGCCCGCGCGCACTTTGATAAAACACAAAACTGACCAGCCAGGCGAGTCCTAGCGACCAAGCAATCGATAGCCACATAAAAGCACTGCTTTTAGATTCGTTTTTTAGAGTAGCAATCGTTGATAAGCAAGGGGTGTAAATCAGCGCAAAAAGCATAAAGCTCATAGCTTGAACCCAATCAATTTGCGTGGCCATTTGCGTCATCAGCGCATCGCCT
>CAILFU010000185.1 GCA_903833595.1 uncultured Pseudomonadota bacterium | reverse complement strand
TGATGGGCTAAATCACGATGCTGAGCAGGATATACAATATCTAAGCCAGTACCTACGACGGCGATGGTCGCACCATTTGCTTTTAATGCACCACGATGGGCCGCACCATCTATGCCTAATGCCAAGCCACTGACGATGCATAAGCCGTAGCTGCATAAGCCCTGTGCGAAAGCCTCAGCATTTTTCTCACCTTGCACTGAAGCATTCCTGCTGCCTACTATGGCAATGCTTGGTTGGTTTAGTAGGGCTAAATTACCTTTAGCGTAGAGTAGAGGGGGTGGGTCAGAAATTTCGAGTAGCGCCTTTGGGTAGTGCGAATCAGCTAGTGTGACAAGGTGATTGTTGGCTTGAGATAGCCAAGCTAGCGCGTCTTTTAAAGAATCTTTATCTGTACCTTTGGTAATTTCAGCAGCTATTTTTTCTGAAACGACTTCATTTAACTTTTTGAAAGTTGCAGCATAGATGTTGGCTGGGTTGCCAAAGGTTTTAAGCAGGAGACAGAATGTTTGTGTGCCAATGCCATGAATGTTACTTAAACTAATCCATAGTGATTTTTCTAGCAACTCTTCGTTGTAGGTATCTTCACTGTGGCTTAGTTGCATAGCAAGTATGTAGCTAAGGGGTGGTGACCGAATCTAGCAGATTAATAGGCTGTGTTGCCTGCATCACTAAGCCGTAGGAAACGCGATCAAATACACGAAACACCATTAATAAGCCTATGCGTTCATCCGGTAGTTTAACCATGCCAGGCTCAAGGACTAATGTATCTGCATTATTTTTTAGCTTTTTCTCTTTGGAAGGCTCAGGATCTTTTATCACACGACCATAACGATTAATTGCAAGCACATGCCCGACTTCTAAACCATCAGCTATACCGCGACTTATGGAAACTATACTCTGCGGCCCTGCATCAGTGACACCGCCATAAATGTTAATGATGCGCCCTGATATGGCAGAGTCAGGCGCATGTGGTACAAAGTTTGCAACAATATTATCGCTAGCCGGCACTAATCTATCTTTAGTGAAAATTTCCTCTTTTGTTTTAGTGATATCTGCACTTGCAGGCTCACCATATTTTGTGATTCTGACGTCCCCCAAATAAGTAGCTTCTACCCCTAAAACTTCTTTGGTGTCAGGGTCTACTAAGCTTTCTGCGGGTCGATAAACATACCAATTGAGTCCGTCACCTTCTTCAATTTTGTTGATATAAACGCGTGTGCCAGTGCTTAATATGACTCGATCATCTTGTGCCGCTAGAATTCTAGGTGATTGAGCTAGTTGATTTTTTTCAATAATCAGCGGCTGGTTCAAAAATGGTGCAATGATACTTAGGGGAATGGTTGAAATTGCAATTCTATCCAACGGCTCTTCTATTGCCCCCGGCTGTAAGGTAATAGCTTCACTCAGCAATCTTAATTGAGGTGTGCCACTACTCATATCAAGAAAAACAACATCGCCAGGGTAAATTAAATGCGGATTTTTTATTTGACTACGATTGAGCTGCCAGACTTTCGGCCACAGCCAAGGATCTTTTAAAAACTTGCCTGAAATGCCCCATAACGTGTCGCCTTTGACTACAACATGACGATCAGGGTGTTCGCTTTTGAGTAAAACTTCTTCAGCTTGAGCGCTGAAGCTTATGCAACAAAACATGAGCAGCGTTATAATGTAGCGGAACATACTGATGACCTCAGTCAAAAATGCATTAAAGATATAGATTAAACTATCTACGAAAACTGCTAAATTACGTTAAATTTATCATGTAATTCATTCAACAATCAAGCTTTTATGGAAAAAGCTGAGCTTTATATAGAAATAAAAGAATATTTATGGCAATTTTAGACATACTTAATTACCCAGATCCACGCCTACATAAGGTAGCAAAGCCGGTGAAGGAGCTAAATGCATCAGTTCGCCGTTTGATTGATGATATGAGTGAGACTATGTATAGCGCCCCTGGCATCGGTTTGGCGGCGACACAGGTCAATCAGCACTTGCAGCTTATTATCATTGATACCAGCGAAACCAAGGATTGTTTACAAGTATTTATTAACCCTAGAATTATAGAGAAAAGTGGCGAGCAAGATTACGAAGAAGGCTGCTTGTCTGTGCCTGGTATTTATGAAAGTGTCACCAGAGCTGCTAAGGTGAAAGTTGAGGCACTAGGGCGGGATGGTAAAGCATTTACTTTAGAGGCTGAAGGATTGTTGAGCATATGCATACAGCATGAAATGGATCATCTATTGGGTAAAGTGTTTGTTGAGTATCTGTCGCCGCTTAAGCGCAATCGTATTAAGAACAAAATGCTTAAGCAGCAACGTGATTATTAAAATATCATCAAGTATTTATATAAAAATTCGCATATGAAAATAATTTTTGCTGGTACACCTGAATTCGCTGTTCCAGCGCTGGCTGCGTTGATTGAGGCAGGACATAAGATTGTAATGGTGCTCACGCAGCCTGACCGTCCAGCAGGTCGGGGCATGAAGCTTAAAGCCAGTCCGGTAAAAGTGCTGGCTACCCAACACCAGTTAAATGTATTTCAACCAGAAACCCTAAAAGATCAATCTGTTCAGACACGTATTGCAGAGATGGATGCAGACGTTATGATCGTTGCGGCTTATGGCCTGATTATCCCTACTGTGACATTAAATGCATCTCGGTTTGGTTGTTATAACATTCATGCCTCATTGCTGCCGCGTTGGCGTGGTGCAGCGCCCATTCATCGCTCACTATTGGCTGGAGATACAGAAACAGGTGTGACCATTATGGAGGTGGTGCCTGCGCTAGATGCAGGCGCTATGGTGAGCCAGGGGATTGTACCGATTACTGACACTGATACAACACAGACTTTACATGATGCCTTGAGTGCTATTGGTGCTGAGCTAATGGTCGTGGCAATGGCAACGTTGGAGAGAACGGGATCACTTGTAGCTGTGCCACAAGACGAAGCCTTAGTGACATATGCACACAAGCTAGAAAAGTCTGAGGCAGCGATTGATTGGCAAAAGACAGCGATTGATATTTCACGCCAAGTGCGAGGCTTCAACCCATTTCCTGTTGCACAAAGTATGCTAAAAGATGAAGTTTGCCGTATTTGGATGGCAACTGCTAAGGTGGGTAATGCAAGGGTTGGTGAGATTGTTAATGTACACGATGGCATCACTGTAGGTTGTGGCGAAGGCTTATTACATATCACTGAGCTACAAGCCCCTGGTGGCAAAAGACTGAATTCTCAAGCTTTTGTGCAAGGGCATAACCTGCAAGTAGGGGATTTTTTTACAAGTCACTAGCGCTACTCAATAGCGCAGTAATAAGCGATTTTTTTGAAAGTGACAACTTTGTAATAAGTCCCTGACAGTGCGGTTATCAAGTAAAATCAACGCTTAATCAATATGTTTGAACATCAAGAGAGTTTTCTTTGTATATATCCCAACAAATAGCTGCGAATGCCGTGAACCAAGTGTTATTAGGCAGGAATCTAACCCTAGCGTTGCCTGCGGCATTGGCTGGCTTCCCAAATGCAACGCCCCAACAACGTGGTGCCTCGCAGGATTTGAGCTATGGCACATTGCGTTTTTATGGTGAAATCGATGCTTACCTTGTGCAGCTGCTAGAAAAACCATTAACAGATGACCGTATCCATTCGATTTTACTGGTGGCGATTTACCAATTATTGCATGATAAAGCCGATGCTTTTACGGTTGTAAATCAGGCTGTACAAGCCGTAAGCCAGCTAAAGAGACCCGCACCTAAAAGCTGGGCTAAGGGTTTGGTGAATGCAATTTTACGAAATTTTCTGCGTCAGAAAGAACAGCTTGTTGCTAAGTTAACTGGTAATGAAGTGGCCACTTATTCTTATCCGCAATGGTGGATTAACAAGCTTAAACTACAATACCCAGATCATTGGCAAAGTATGCTAGAAACTGGCAATCAGCATCCCCCAATGACATTGAGAGTGAATACTCAAAAAATTAGCATAGACGAGTATATGCAGTTATTAAAGCGGCAAGATATTGAGGCAGCGCATCTTGGCGCACAGGCGGTAGTGTTAACTAAGCCTGTACCCGTTGAAAAAATACCAGGATTTACAGCGGGCATCGTTTCAGTACAAGATTACGGAGCACAGCTAGCAGCAACATTACTCGGCATGAAAAATAATATGCATGTTCTGGATGCTTGTTGTGCCCCAGGGGGTAAAACGGGGCATATTTTAGAATTGGCAGAAGTATCGCTAACGGCTCTTGATACTGATGAAGTCAGGC
>CAILFU010000184.1 GCA_903833595.1 uncultured Pseudomonadota bacterium | reverse complement strand
GCCAGTAATTCTATGGGCCCTTGGTAGCCATGAGACATAAAATCTAGTGATAATATAAAATTTTGTCGGTGATGCTGAAGTGCAGCATAATCGCTAATAAGGGTAAAATTCTCGCTCCCTATCACTAGTCGAACATTAAGTGCTTGCCATAAACTCAGCTCAGTTTGGGTGCTGATACCAGCATCTACCCAAACGACTAAATTAGGGAAGTGCTGGGTGATGGCTTCAATCACACTGTAATTTGTACTGACACTGCCTGTTGTTTTTTGAATGGCATTTAAATCGGCGATATATAATTGTGTAAATGGGTGAAATGCGAGCATCGCAGTAACAACGGCTATTGGATCGCTTGATGCGGTAAGCTGAGATTGTATTGCTTGGTAATGTTCCCTATCACCTTTTTTGGCATGCACTACGGCGCCATTTAATAAATCAATTACTGGGATTATCTGCATCATTAAACAACTTCAGAAATTATTGGTATGTGAGTTTATCACTGGTGGTGGCCTTAGTGATGCGACATTGCCAGCGTCTCTTGTAAAAGAAGGGGCTGCCATGCGCGACGCTTTGTTAAATGACTTAGATGAGCTCAAACAATATCAGGTTATCACCATGCATGATACGCGGTTGGCGCCATCAGAAATTGCAAAAAAGAGCTTGGCTGTTCCACCTGGTGATTTTGAAAAAGTATTCAAAAATGCACTTAAGCAGGCGGACTTAGTTTGGCTCATTGCCCCAGAAACTGATGGTAAATTATTAGCACTCACTGAGCTCTGTTTAGCTGCTGAGGATAAAGAAAATGGGTCTATTTTGTTAGGCTGTGGCTATGATGCAACGTTAATCGGTACTAGTAAAAGTCTAAGTTTTGAAGCTTTGCAAGCGGCTAGCATTAATACCTTACCGGTATATGCTGGGGAAGATTTAATGCAAGCAGAATATTTTGATGCATTGTTGCATCTAAACATAAAAAAATGGATAGCTAAACCAGAAGATGGTGTTGGTTGTGAGGGTATTCAATCATTTGATTCTTTAGAAGACTTACGGACTTGGTTGGTACAAGAGGACCGTTATTTACATTACTTTGCGCAGCCTTTCCAGACTGGCATCGTTGCAAGTTTTTCTATGATTTGTCGCGATGGTACTGGCTGGTTATTAAGCTGTAATCAACAGCATATTCAGTGTGGCGATAACCAGTTTAAGTTAACAGGCATTACTATTAATGGTATGCAGCGTTATTGGCAACGTTTTGAGACGCTAGCAAGAAAAGTTGCCAGAATGTTGCCGGATGCATTGGGCTATGTAGGTGTGGATGTGATTATTGACGAAAATGACAAAATTTTTATCATTGACATTAACCCACGCTTAACTACTAGTTATGCGGGTTTGCGTGATGCGATAGGGCGCAACCCCGCACAAATTATTTTGGCGTGTATATTGCAGCCAGACTTTAAATTTCCTACTTTACAAAAAAATATTGTAAAGATTGAGATATGAACCAGACATTCCCTATCTCTGAGCGTAGCCTATCTGTTTGCGCTGATAAATTTAATGCAATTGGCTGGGACGTGGGCGGAGCACATTTAAAGGCTGTATATATTGATGCTGCAGGTAAATTGATTTCAGTAAGCCAAGTGTATTGTCCTTTGTGGCGGGGTTTGCATGAGTTAGATGGTGCAATTAATCAGGTGCTGACAGAGCTTCATGTTGATGAGCATGTTGTTACTCACTTTGTCACCATGACAGGTGAGCTTGCCGATATTTTTCCTAACCGGCATACTGGGGTCATGCAGATATCACAGTTTTTGGTACAGAAATTATCAGGCGAAGTGATGTTTTATGCCGGTAAAAATGGTTTTGTTGATTATGCTTTCGCTGAAGTGCATGCCACTAATATTGCTTCAATGAATTGGCTGGCGAGTGTAGAAGCACTAGCGCACAATAGGCTTTTAGCTTTATTGTTAGATATTGGTAGTACTACTACGGATATTGCGCTAGTCCGTGATGGCATACCCCAAGTGCTTGCTTTTAATGACGCATCACGTCTGCAAACAGATGAATTAGTTTATACAGGTGTGGTGCGTACGCCGTTGATGGCAATAGCCCAAAAAATATCGTTTTTTGGCAACTTAGTAAACGTGACTGCCGAACACTTTGCTACAACAGCTGATGTATACACCCTTACGGGCGACTTAATGCCAACTGAAAATATGGCTGAAACGGCTGATGGCGCTGATAAAAGTGTAGAAGCTTGCGCTCGACGCATTGCAAGAATGATAGGTTGGGATGCTCAAGATGCGCCCTTATCTACTTGGCAAGCCTTAGCTTACGCATTCAAACAGGTGCAATTTGATCAAATTAAGCAGGCCATTTTGCAAAAAGTAGACTTATTAAATGATAGTGGTGGTTTGTGTATTGTGGGGGCTGGTGTCGGATGTTTTTTGGCGGCTGAGTTAGCTGATGAATTGGGGTTTCACTATGAATCTATTGCCAATTTAACGGTTGCATCAAACAACTTAGAAAATACTAAGGAAATCAAAAAAATGGCGGCGATGTGCTTTCCTGCTTATGCGGTGGCTTCTTTAGGAATTGCGGCACTCAATGCTAAAACATCCACTTAACTATCAGGCAAACACAGAGCGCTTATTTGAGTGTATTTCACATTTGCCATGGGCGATATTTTTAGATAGTGGCAGGCCACAAAGTGAGTATGGTCGTTTTGATATTCTTGTAGCAGATCCTTTTGTAACCATTAGTACTGTTGAAGACTCTGTGGGTTTGAGCGCTAATATTCATACGGAAATCATGCGAGATGGTCAGAAAACCATCAGCACTGATGACCCTTTTGCCATTCTTAATGACTCACTAGTGCCATACAGAACTGAACAAAATGAAGCACTACCTTTTACTGGGGGCGCTGTAGGATATTTTGCTTATGATTTAGCCCGGCAATTAGAACAGCTACCAAATCTTTCAAAAAATGACGTTAGCATCCCACATATGATGGTGGGCATTTATGATTGGGCGGTGGTGGTTGACCATCAAGAAAAAACTGCTTGTCTAGTCTCGCATGGGTTCCGGCAATCTACACACGATAACTGGAAGGCTTTATGTGGCTTACTTGACTCAGTTGCAGCGTTAAAAATAGTTAATAGTGAGATGAAGTCTGATTTTTCGCTAACTAGCACGATAACGAGCAATATGACTTTTTCTGAATATAGTCTAGCCTTTAATACAGTTAAAAATTTCATTACTGAGGGAGATTGTTACCAAGTAAATCTTGCCCAGCGTTTTTCTGCTAGTGCGCAAGGCGATAGCTGGATACCCTATAAGAAACTTAGAGAAACAAGCCCAGCACCCTTCATGGCCTATATGAACTTCGGACCTTTGCAGGTGCTTTCTGGCTCACCAGAACGGTTTTTGCAGGTAATGGGCACTCATGTGGAAACTCGGCCCATTAAAGGCACTAGGCCGCGTTCTGATGATCTAGTGCGTGATAGTCAACTTGCAAAAGACTTGCAATCAAGCATTAAAGATCAAGCTGAAAATTTAATGATTGTTGATTTATTACGTAATGATATTAGCAAAAATTGCAAGATTGGTTCGGTGAAGGCTAATAAACTGTTTCAGTTACAAAGCTTTGCTAACGTGCACCATTTAGTCAGCATTATTACGGGTAGGCTTAAGCATGGAAAAACAGCCATTGATTTACTCAGAGGTTGCTTCCCAGGGGGATCTATCACTGGCGCGCCTAAGTTAAGAGCCATGCAGATTATTGAAGCGCTAGAACCGCACCGACGGGGCGTGTATTGTGGTGCCATTGGCTATATTGGCTTTGATGGCAATATGGATAGTAATATTGCTATTCGAACTGCTGTTTATTCCTCGCATGATGGTGTTACTGGTGAAATTAGTTTTTATTCAGGAGGCGGTATAGTGTCTGATTCTGACTTAGAAAAAGAGTATGCTGAAACGTTAGATAAGGCCTCAAGTCTATTGAAAACCATGCAGTACTTTCAGTCTTAAGTCGTTAGTGGCTAAAGTATTTGTCTAGGTGAGTGACTGAATGTGGATTGTAAAAATTGGGGGTAGTTTGCTAGGCTCGCCTGAGTTGTCGCGCTGGTTGGAAGTTTTAGTTAAATTTAGCAAAGGTCATGTGATTATTGTACCGGGCGGAGGCTTATTTGCTGATGCTGTACGTGAAGCGCAAAACCTTACAAATGCAAGCGATGCTATTGCACACCAACTTGCTTTATTGGCGATGGATCAATTTGGACTGCTATTGGCTGGCATGAATGATGGGCTGGTAACGGCGAGCAGTGAGTTGGAAATAGCTGAGCGTGGTTGGCAGCATCGCGCTATGGTCTGGTTGCCAAGTCAAATGATATTGGTCGATCAATCTATCCCCCAGAACTGGCAAGTAACATCCGACAGTCTTAGTGCATGGCTAGCCAATAAGTTAGGTGCTGAGCAATTGATATTGGTCAAATCTAAATCGCTAATCAGTTATCAAAAGGAAAACGTCTGCCACCCGCAGTTATTAGCGGATGATGACTTGATTGATAGTCAATTGATGCACTATATTGCAGGAAAAAAATACCAGACTTGGCTATTACATAAAGCCGATTACTCAGTCTTTGATGAGGGTCTTAATTTAATGAATCTTCAGCAGCGAGGCTTGCTAATTCATACAAATTTCTAGTTAAAATATTCAGGCAAGCTTGTCTTTTTCAAATCGCCCAAAGTGCAACATAATGGTGGGTAAAATCAATAGATTCAGTATAGTCGACGTGACTAACCCGCCGACAATAATCGTCGCCATTGGCCCTTCAATTTCACGCCCAGGCTGATCGCTACCTAAGGCTAAAGGCAGTAAGCCTAGCGCAGTCACTAATGCAGTCATTAATATTGAGGGTAAGCGTTCAGACGCCCCACGTATACAGGTTTCTAGGCCCCAAATGCAGTTTTCCTCATCAATTAAGTGTTGATAGTGAGATACCATCATAATGGAGTTGCGTAGCGTAATGCCAAATAGCGTGACAAAGCCAACTAATGAGCCTAGCGAGATCCAGCCACCAGTAAACATCGCCGCAATCACACCACCTATCAGTGCAAAAGGTAGGTTAGCAAAAGTCAGCATTAAATTGCGCAGCCTGCCAAAGGCAATATAAAGCATCAGAAAAATGCCTACACCCGCTAGTAGTGAATGAACAATTAAGTCTTCACGTGATTTAGCATTGGCTTCAGCTTCACCAGTATAGGTCACAAAATTACTTGGCGATAAATGGACTTCGGATTTGATCCGAGCTTTCATTTCTTTTGAAAAGCTGACAATGTCACGGTTGTTAATATTGCAGGTAATGGTTTGAATACGTTTTGCGCCAGCATGTAAAATTTTTGAACGACCATTTTCTTGGCTAATGTCAGCAATATCTCTTAAGTAAAAGATTTTCCCATCAGGATTCTTAAGTGGAAGCGCGCCGATTTCTCGTAAATCATCACGTACAGCGCGGCTAAACATAACATTAACGCTGGTGACTTGGTTGTTTTGGTATATTTGAGTAGCCTGTACACCTTCGTATGCGGCTTGTATATTTTCAAGTACATCTAGCGATTGTAAGCCAAGTTGTGCGAGTCTTTCTGGGCGTAGGCGTATGGTGAGTTCAGGCGTGCCAGGTGGTGATTGTATTTGCACTTCTGATGCGCCAGCAATGCTGCTCAATGTGCTGGCAACTTCATGTGCATCGCGATCTAAAGCATCTAAATCTTGCCCATGAATATTAATGACCATCGCGGCCGTGTAGCCTGAAATGGTTTCCTCAATACGTTCTGTTAAAAAGGTATTAATGGCGAAGTTAACGCCGATAAAGCCTGTTTCTGCAATGCCGTCATTATCATCATCAACTTCTTCTCCAGCGAGCTCTTCACGTATACGATTGAGTATGTGGCGCTGTTCTGGGCCGCTAGTAGGGTTGAGTTCTACTTCAAATTCGCTGTAATGTGTGCCGAATGTATCGGCAGCGTTGGGTGCACGGCCAACCCATTGCGTGACAGATTTTACGCCTTGAATATTACTTACAACTTTGGCTACTTTTTTACCAATGCGTAAAGACTCTTGTGCAGAAGTGCCTGGTACTGCAGTCATATGCATAATGTAATGACCTTCATGCAAACTTGGTATGAATTGGCTTTTAAATAATGGCAAAATGCATAATCCCAATGCAATGACGATGGCGACAAGACTAATGATGACAATGTAATGGCGCTCAATTTTTTCGAGTACGCCTACATAACCTTTTTTCATCCAAACAATGAGAGGGGGATCATTGCTTTCAAATTTTCCACGAGAAAACAATAAATAGCACAACGCAGGCGTTAAGGTGAGGGCGACAACCAGTGAAGCGATGATGGCGCTGATATAGGCGTAGCCTAATGGCGCAAATAATTTCCCTGCTACGCCAGACAATGTCAGTAACGGCAAAAAGACTAGTACGACAATAATCGTGGCATACACTACAGAGCTACGTACTTCCATAGAGGCATTAAAGACTATTTGATGTGCAGGTAATGGGCTTGCCAGCAAACGGTTTTCTCTTAGGCGTCTAAAAATGTTTTCTGTATCAATAATGGCATCATCAACCACTTCGCCCAATGCAATTGCAAGGCCGCCTAATACCATGATGTTCAGACCCATGCCAAAATAACCTAGCACGATAGTCGCTGTGAGTAACGACAATGGAATCGCTGTGGCTGAAATAAATGCGGTGCGTACGTTAAACAAAAATAAGAACAATACGGCAATCACTAGGGCGGAACCAATCAGAATGTCAGTTTTAACACCATCAATTGCGGTTTCAATAAAATTGGCTGGACGAAATAGCGTCGGGTGAAAGGTAATTTGCTGTACTTCAAATTCTGGCTCTAGTTCGTGCATTGCCTTTTCCACAGCCTCTGTCACGGCTTTCGTGTTCGCGCCTAGCTGACTTTGCACAGAAAAATATACGCCTTCCTTACCATTAATTGCAGCTGCGCTAATGGCAGGTGCCGCACCTTCAACCACTTGACCTAAGTCACGAAGTCGCACCGTTTGCCCATCTCGGTGCAAAATTGACATTTGCGCTAATTGGCTGATATTTTTAGCTTGGCCTTCTGTGTTAATTAGAATGCGTTGGTTGTTATTTTCAATATATCCAGCACCACGCATACCCGTAACACGAGCAGTTGCCGCGAGTACTTCTTGGATGGATAAGTGATAGCGGATGAGTTTGCTTGGATCCACTAATATTTGATATTGCCTAACATCGCCGCCCAACACGTTCACATCAGCTACGCCTGGTACAGCCATAATGTGTGGGCGAATTGTCCAATCGACGAGTGTGCGTAGTTCAATCAGACTGCGTTTATTAGAGGTAATACCCATACCAAGTACCGTGCTTGCGCTAGAGGCCAGTGGTGTAATGTTGGGGATAATATTTCTTGGTAATTGACTGCTCATTGTAGCCAAACGCTCTGCTACAACCTGCCTATTTCTGTATATATCAGTACTATCATTAAAGATAATTGTTACGATAGACAAGCCGGGGATTGATTGTGAGCGCATTGATTCGACGCCCACAGTGCCTGAAAGTGTAGTTTCAATTGGCTGAGTGACAAGTTGCTCAACTAGACTCGATGATAGTCCAGGAGATTCTGTTTGAATGACGACTTGTGTAGGGGAGAATTCAGGAAAAACATCTAAATTGGTTCGTGTTAAGCCGTATATGCCATACACAACAAGCAGACAGGCTAAGCCAATGACAACGCCATGAAAACGTATAGAAAAGCGGACGAGGGCAGACATCATTTACTTAAATCAGCTTTCATTTCTAAATAAGTGATTAAGTGAGTTAATTTAATCATCATTTTCATTGGTAATCTGATACTTGAGTTCTTCAGACAGCAGCAATTGTGCGCCACTAATGACCAACTCATCACCTGCTACAAGCCCTGCGGTGTTATACCAACCGCTAATAGCGTCGCTTTCAATTTCGACTTCTGTGCTAATTAATCGGCGGATAAATTTATCTGAGCCAGCTTTTTCAGATTTTAGCTTTTGATATACCCATGCTTGATTAGAAAACCAGACAACGGCCTCGTGGGGCACAATCACGCCCGATGTTGCTTGTTTTTGCGCATCTAGTCGAGCACTAACGCGCATACCAGTACGCAAGTTACTAGCGGGTGCAAGGTAGAAGTATGTTTTACCTTGAATAGTACTGTCAGTCTGTGGTGCTTCGGAGATAAAGCGCGCTTTTGCTAAAAGCGCTTGTTCGCCAATTTGGGTAATTTGTAATGTGGTGTTTTTGTCGGGGGTTACACCAAACGGTAGGGTTACTTTTAACAATACTTCCCGATTTTGTAATAGAGACAATAAATCACTATTGCCTGCAGTTTGTATTGCCCAATTAGCAAGCGTTTTACCCCATTGCTGAGTCATGCTGTCGTATATACCTTTGGCTAAAGCGCTAGAGGCTGATAACTTTGCTTGGTCACCGTTTAGTGTAGCTACAGCTTCTTGCACGGCGCGGTCAGATATATTCTTGTCATCTTGGTTGAGTAATTGTAAGCGTTTAACATGTTGTTGATTACTAGCCATATTGGCACGGATGCTATTGCTATCAGCAAGGGTAGCTATATAGCGCACACGTAAATCTACTAAGCCATCAATGGCCTCTACAGTGGCAAATGAAGCTGTGGTTGATAGATGCTGAGCTGTTTGTAATTTCACCGTTTGTATGCCACTTTGCTTTTGAGATGTGGCCGGGACGATAAGTGTAGCAGCGCCTTTGTCAGTAGCTTTATTGGGTACAACAAGAGATCTAGCGTTAATACCATCTTCACCTGCTGATGTAGATGCTTCATATTCATCTTTGCCATAAAAAACTAAAAACCAAAACAAGATGACAATTAAAGAAGCTTGTATGGCGATGATAATCATTGCTTTACGGTTCATTTTTCACCACCATTTTCTAGTCCTATCTCTGTGAGCGGTTTTTGCAAAGTATTTTCTAATTGGTTGAGTGCTGATGTGAGTTGAAAGTCTGC
>CAILFU010000183.1 GCA_903833595.1 uncultured Pseudomonadota bacterium | reverse complement strand
TACCGCAAACATTAGATGGACTAAGCTTCAGCCAATCTTCTGGCACGATGCTAGCAGGGGATGATTTTGTCATCAGACCCACACAAAACGCAGCCACGACTATGAGCGTGGCAATCACAGATACCAGAAAATTGGCAGCTGGTGGCCCTGCGCTTAGCACCGCCAACAACAGCGCCAATACAGGTAGCGCTAGCATTAGTACAGCGACTGTTGCTAACACCTATTCATCTAGCCCAATCGTGAGTGCCCTTGGACTGACTTATAACACTGGTTCACCAGGCACGTTTACACTGGCGCCCTCCTCACAATCTGTTACTGTGACTGTTGGCAGTACAAGTACCACGTTCCCGCCAGGCACGCCCATTACCTATACCAGTGGCGCAACCATTACCATAGGCGGTTTAAGTGTTGTCATCTCTGGCACACCTAACAATGGCGACCAATTTACTATTACACCTAATACTAGTAATGGGCCAGGCGACAACCGCAATGGACTTTTACTAGGTGGATTGCAAAGTCAGGGAACGCTCAATAATAGTACTGATAGCTATTCAAATGCATTTGGTCAGTTGGTTAGCAGTGTAGGCAATAAAACGCGTGAGTTAAATGTGACAGGTGCGGCAGAAGCAAAAGTACTAGAACAAGCAACCGCAGCGGTTCAATCAGAGTCTGGTGTGAATTTAGATGAAGAGGCAACCAATCTATTACGCTACCAGCAAGCGTACCAAGCTGCAGGAAAAATGATGCAGATAGCCTCTCAACTTTTTGATGTATTACTTCAGCTAGGTCACTAGGAAAATATCATGCGGATTAGCACCAATACCATTTACCAATCAGGCATATCTAAGATTAGTGCACTGCAATCTGAGCAAACAAAGCTACAGCAACAAATCTCTACCGGCAAACGTATTACGTCACCTTCAGATGATCCTGTGGCTTCAGCCCGTGCGCTTGAGCTTACGCACGCACAAAGCATGAATGCTAAATTTGCTGATACGCGTCAAACCGCACAAATAAAACTTAACTCGCTAGAGTCCAACTTAACTGGTGTGACTAATCTGCTTGTATCTACACAATCAACCTTAGTCTCTGCTGGCAATGGCTCATACTCTAACTTAGAAAGAGGCTATATTGCTACAGAATTGAAAGGTTCACTTGAAGCGCTAATTGGCCTAGCCAACGCTCAAGACGCCTCAGGCAACTACCTATATGCCGGTTTCCAAGCAAGCACAAAACCATTTGTTGCCACTGCAACTGGCGCTAATTATAACGGGGACAGCAACCAACAATTATTACAGGTTGATTCTCAACGCCAAATTGAAGTGAGCGTTTCGGGAGACAATGTATTTAAAGCTGATAGTAATGATGTATTTAACACCTTAAGTGATTTGGTCACCTTACTCAACACGCCGATTACTGATGCTGCCTCGCAAGCTGCCTTTAGCAGTGGTCTAGCTTCAGCAATGGACAAGCTACAAAACTCTGTAGACAGCGTGCTTAATGTGCGTGCCAGCATTGGCGCTAAACTCAATGAAATTGATGCCATGGATATTTCTGGCGCTGATCGTGATTTGCAATACAGTAAAACCTTGTCTGACTTACAAGATACCGACTACGCCAGTGCACTATCAGACCTTGCAAAACAACAAACAATTATGGAAGCCGCACAAAAATCCTTTGTGACAACTTCCGGTTTGTCGTTATTTCAGTTTATTTAACGCGTAATAAATCCCCCCCACAAAAAAAGCTGTTGTTAGATTTTGGTGCTTCCAACCCTAAGCTGACGGCCATGACGGTCTAAACAATTAAAGTTGCTAACTAATTTTAGATCGCTATTATGTCTCTGATGCACAAAGTTATATAAATTAATAAGTAAGATTCAGACCTGCCCTATAGCTTCCATTTAAGGACTCACTTTAATACAATGAAAAAATTTACGGTGCTATTATCGTTCTTATATTCACTTATTACATCAAATTCCGTTATGGCTATTGAAGAACCAAAATTTATTCTCATTGAAAAAGAAAACTCTTTTGAACTGCGTTCGTACCAACCTAAAATCATTGCTGAGGTTCACGTTGATGGTGATATGAGTGAGTCGTCTAGCAATGGTTTTAGATTAATTGCCGACTACATATTTGGAAACAATACTACCCAGTCAGGAAAAAGTGTAAAAATTGCTATGACTGCACCAGTATCAGTTAGAGAAGAATCTAAAAAAATATCAATGACTGCCCCCGTAGGTATTCAAAAAGTTATGAATGGCTGGAAGGTTTATTTTGTGATGCCAAGTCAATACACCTTAGACACGCTTCCTACTCCCAATAACGCCCAAGTAAGTATAAAACAAGTACCTGCAAAGAGATTTGCAGTTATTAGGTTCTCTGGTTTTGTAGACGAAGATAAGATGGGTCAGAAAGTTAAAGAGTTAAATGATTGGATTGTTAATAAAAACCTAAAACCCATTAACAGTCCAGAGCTAGCAAGATATAACCCGCCATGGACTTTGCCTTTTTTAAGACGAAATGAAATCATGGTAGAAGTTGACTAGCTAATTCTATATGTCATATGCGTCAGAGACATAATAGCGGTTTTAGATACAAAAAAGCCTACTCATTTCTGAATAGGCTTTTTATTCAATAAAGCAGATTACTTGTTCATTACGTACATTGTCACTTCAAAGCCAAAACGCATTTCTGTAGCTGCTGGTGTAGTCCACATAATAATTCTCCAAAGTCTTTAACTGGTTGAACTGACAAC
>CAILFU010000182.1 GCA_903833595.1 uncultured Pseudomonadota bacterium | reverse complement strand
GCGTAAGAGCCTTCACGCATACTCATAGGTACTGCGCGCATGGCATCTTCTGCTACCGAGGCAATGTAAGGCACAATCATTACGCCCATCACCAATCCGGCGCTTAACATGTTAAAGCCAGGTAAGTCCGGGTATATTTTTTGCAAAAATGGGGTAACCACAAGTAAGGCAAAATAACCAAATGCGATAGTCGGTACGCCGACTAAAAGCTCTAAAATGGGCTTGGTGATTTCACGGGTTTTATGTGAGGCAAATTCAGAAAGATAAATGGCAGCAATCGTACCTACTGGTACTGCAAGTGCAAGGGCTACAAATGAGGTCGTGAGCGTACCAGCAATGAGCGGCATAATGCCGTAGTGGGCATCTTCAAACAGAGGCGTCCATTCTCTACCGGTAAAAAATTCAACGAGTGAAACGGTTTGGAAAAAACCTAAAGACTCATATAACAGAATAGCCACAATGGCGAATGTAGTAAATACGGCTGACAGTGCAGCCATCATTAACACGAACTCAATAAAGCGTTCTTTGAGGTGTCTGCGGACATTTTTAGCTAAGCGCGGGCTAATCGTCAGTTCTGTTAAGGGATTTAGCATATTGGCAACAGTGTTCATATAAAGACTTTTATGATTGTAACGATTTTATACGGGTAAATAAAAGTACTAAATAAAAAGAGGAACGGTGTTGACCGCTCCTCTCTTCGAGCTTGATTTACTTAATTCTATTGATTAAATCTTTAATCTTAATGCCGATTTCATTTTTACCACCAAAGCCAGTACCTGGTTTCAT
The DNA here is from genome assembly GCA_903833595.1 of uncultured Pseudomonadota bacterium. Taxonomy (GTDB): domain Bacteria; phylum Pseudomonadota; class Gammaproteobacteria; order Burkholderiales; family Methylophilaceae; genus Methylotenera. The sequence goes on along the minus strand of CAILFU010000182.1, from coordinate 13,085 downwards.
TGCTTTAAAGTGTTCTTTTACGGCTACGTAGTCTTCAGCTGGTAAAGGCACGTATTTCACTTCAGTAACTAATTTAGGCGCATTTTCTAAGTAGAAGTTAACAAACGCTTTAACTTCAGGTTTAAATGCAGCAGCTGTTGCGTTCACGTAAATGAATAATGGACGCGCTAATGGTTGGTAGCTAGCATCTTTAACTGATTCAGGTGATGGCATGACTGCTGGTGCACCTGGTTTAGCAATAATAGGAATCGCTCTTAATTTGTCTTGGTTAGCTTCGTAATAAGCATAACCAAAGTAAGCCATACCACCTTGATTACCAGAAACGCCTTGTACTAACACGTTGTCATCTTCTGATGGTGTGTAGTCAGTACGGCTAGATTTTGCTTTGCCGTTAATTGCTTCAGTAAAGTAATCAAATGTACCAGAAGCAGTACCTGGACCATATAACGCTAATGCTTTATCAGGATAAGCAGGATTTACTTGTTTCCAGTTTTTAACGCTAGAACCTGGTTTCCAGATGCTATTTAACTCTGCAACGCTTAAGCTTTTTACCCAATCATTTTTTGTGTTAACCACAACAGTTAACGCATCATATGCGATAGGTAATTCAATGTACTGAATGCCCGCTTCTTTACAAGCGTCGATTTCTTTTTGTGCGATTGGGCGTGAAGCATCAGAGATGTCTGTTTCACCACGGCAGAATTTTTTAAAGCCACCGCCAGTACCAGATTCACCAACAGTTACTTTGGTTTTTGATACTTTTTGGAATTCTTCAGCCATCGCTTCAGTAATTGGGTAGACTGTGCTTGAACCGTCAATTGCGATTACTTTATCAGCAGCAAGTACGTGTGAACTTGCAAAAGTCATTGCCACTAAAGCTGCAATGCCCATGGATTTTTTTAGTACAGTATTCATATTATCTCCATCAAAGTTAAAAATTGTTCCTTAATCTGAAGTGAATAGTAAAGAACAATTATGACAAGTTTATGACAAAGAGTGAAGTAGTCATTTTAGTCAGAGATAGGCGCGCGAGTAATGATGTGCATGAAAGCTTTCCGAAGGATGAATGCGAGTAATAATGTCATAAAAGTCTAAATTTATTACGCTATAATCTTTAGCCTTATTAAGTATGATGACAATAAAAGTGGATGGATTCAATGACGAAAGTAATTTCAACGACAAAATCAAAAATAGGTGCTTTTGAAAAAAACCTAACTTGGTGGGTGTTGGGCTGTATTGCTGTGGGTATCGCCTTAGGTGAGGGCTTTCCTAGTTTCTTTCAAACGGTAGGTAGCTTAAAAGTGGCCGAAGTAAATTTGCCGGTGGCTTTGCTGATTTGGCTGATGATCATTCCGATGTTGCTCAAGATTGACTTCAGTGCCATGAAAGATGTTTTGGCGCATAGCCGAGGCATAGGCGTCACGCTTTTCATCAACTGGTTTGTGAAGCCATTCTCTATGGCCCTGCTGGCATGGCTGTTTATTCGTCATTTATTTGCTGACTTGCTCCCGGCCGAGCAATTAGATAGCTATATTGCCGGGCTCATCTTACTTGCCGCCGCGCCTTGCACAGCCATGGTATTTGTCTGGAGTAACTTATGTGATGGCGACCCAAAATTTACACTGTCACAAGTGGCTATTAATGATGCCATTATGTTGTTTGCCTTTGCGCCGATTGTCGCCTTGCTATTAGGCTTGTCTAGCATCGTGGTGCCTTGGAATACCTTACTGATTTCCGTCATGCTATTTATTGTGGTGCCGGTAGTGGTTAGCCAAATATTACGTAAAGCGTTACTGGCAAAAGGTCAGCATGCTTTAGATAGCGCACTTAAACACCTGCATCCTGTTTCACTTGGCGCATTGTTGCTGACGTTAGTGTTATTGTTTGGTTTTCAAGGGCAGCAGATTCTGGCTCAGCCTATCATCATCGGTTTGTTGGCTGTACCTATTCTTATTCAAACTTATTTCAACTCAATGTTGGCTTATTGGCTTAATAAGCAATTTAAAGTAGCGCACTGCGTGGCTGGGCCATCGGCTTTAATTGGCGCGTCTAATTTCTTTGAATTGGCGGTGGCAACGGCCATTGCTTTGTTTGGCTTTAACTCAGGCGCGGCGCTAGCTACAGTGGTGGGCGTGTTAATTGAAGTGCCGGTGATGCTATCTGTGGTGGCGATTGTTAATGGTAGCCGCCAGTGGTATGAAACAACTTAAGGAGAAGTAGATGACCGTCACTATTTACCATAACCCCGCTTGTGGCACATCGCGTAATACCTTGGCCATGATACGTGCTAGCGGAGTAGAGCCTGAAGTGATTGAGTATGTCAAAACCCCGCCAAGCCGTGAGCGTTTAGTGGCGCTTATTAACGCCATGGGCGGTGATGTGCGCGCGGTGATTCGTGAAAAAGGCACGCCGTATGCCGAGTTGGGTTTAGCTAATTCTAACTTATCTGATGACGCTTTAATTGATGCCATGCTACAACACCCGATTTTAATTAATCGGCCTATTGTCGTCACGTCAAAAGGCGTGAAGTTATGTCGCCCGTCAGAGTTGGTGTTAGCTATTTTAGATAATCCCAATATCGGTACATTTACTAAAGAAGATGGTGAAGTGGTCATGGCGCCTCGCTAATTGAGCGAACATGAAAGCCTGTAAGCCTTTGCTGTATAATGCTTGTTTTTTCTAATCAATAAGCCGTTATGGAAGCCGAACAACTCAATATTATCGCCAATCGCTTAGTCGATTTAGGTGAACGCAATAACGCTCTTAGGGGGTATCTTTGACATTGAAACTAAAAGTCAGCGCCTGCAAGAAGTTAACGGCTTATTAGAAGACCCCAAAATTTGGAGTGATAACGCAAAAAGCCAAGCGCTAGGTAAAGAAAAGCGTGAGTTAGGCTTAATTGTAGAATCTTTAACCAATTTACAAGCTGGTTTAAAAGATGCGCAAGAGCTGTTTGATATGGCTAAAGATGAAAACGACGACGACACCTTATTAAGTGTTGCCATCGATTCTGAAGCGCTCGAAAAACAAATTGCCGAAATGGAATTTAGGCGCATGTTTTCAGGGCCTATGGATGCCAACAATTGTTTTATTGAGTTTCAATCGGGCAGTGGCGGTACTGAGGCGCAAGATTGGTGCAATATGCTGTTGCGTATGTATTTACGTTACACCGAGCGCAAAGGTTATAAGGTAGAAGTGCTAGAACTGTCCGATGGGGATGTGGCGGGGATAAAAGGCGCGTCAATTAAGGTGAGTGGTGATTATGCTTACGGCACCTTAAGAACTGAAAGTGGTGTGCATCGCTTGGTACGTAAATCGCCGTTTGATTCTAATGCCAAACGCCACACGTCATTTGCCAGTGTGCAGATATTCCCTGAGGTAGATGATTCAATTGAGATTGATATCAACCCGGCCGATTTGCGTGTAGATACCTACCGCGCCAGTGGTGCCGGTGGTCAGCACATTAATAAAACAGATTCTGCGGTGCGTATTACACATATTCCCACCAACACGGTGGTGCAATGTCAAAACGATAGGTCGCAACATCGTAACCGTGCAGAAGCCATGAATATGCTAAAAGGTGCGCTGTATGCCTTAGAGCTTAATAAGCGTAATGCAGACAAGCAAGCGCTAGAAGATGCCAAAACCGATATCGGTTGGGGCCATCAAATTAGGTCTTACGTGCTCGATCAATCGCGTATTAAAGATTTACGTACCAGTGTTGAAATTGGCAATACCCAAGGCGTGTTAGATGGCGACCTTGATCCATTTATTACTGAAAGTTTGAAGCAGGGAGTATGAGTGTGAGTAACGAACAAAATAATGAAATAGTCCACATAGACGAAAATCACGTGATTGCTGAGCGCCGTGAAAAGCTGAGTGTGCTTCGCGAAACCACAAAACATAATCGCGCAGTGCCATTTCCTAACGACTTTAAGCCGCAACATAAGGCCGCTGATTTAATCGTCGCCCATGCCGATAAAGAAAATGAAGCCTTTGAGGCAGCGCCAGTGGATGTAGTGGTGGCAGGGCGCATGATGCTAAAACGTGTGATGGGTAAAGCCAGCTTTGCCACCATACAAGATGGCAGTGGCCCACATGCAGGTAGTCGCATTCAGTTGTATGTGGCTAAAGACATGATAGGCGAAGACGTTTACGAGCAATTTAAACATTGGGATTTAGGCGACTTTTTAGGCGCAACCGGCCACTTATTTAAAACTAAGACCGGCGAGCTATCTATTAAAGTCACGGCCATACGCTTGTTGACCAAATCATTACGCCCATTGCCAGAAAAATTTCATGGCCTGCAAGATCAAGAAGTTAAATATAGACAACGCTATGTGGATTTAATCACCAGTGAAGAAACCCGTGCAACGTTTGTGGCGCGCAGCAAAGTGGTCTCGGCGATTCGTAATTTTATGATTCAAAATGAATTTTTAGAAGTTGAAACACCGATGTTGCACCCCATTCCGGGTGGTGCGTCAGCCAAGCCATTTATTACGCATCACAACGCTTTGGATATGCAAATGTACATGCGTATTGCGCCTGAGCTTTATTTAAAGCGTTTGGTGGTGGGTGGTTTTGAGCGCGTGTTTGAAGTGAATCGTAACTTTAGAAACGAAGGCTTAAGTGTTCGACATAATCCAGAATTCACCATGATGGAATTTTATGCGGCCTATACCGATTACCAATGGTTGATGGACTTTACTGAAAACTGCATCCGTACGGCCGCCATAGCCGCACGTGGTACAGCAGTGTTGCAATATCAAGGCCGTGAGTTGGATTTAAGTAAACCTTTCCAACGGTTAACCATTGTTGGCGCTATTCAAAAATACGCCCCGCAATACACCTTAGACCAATTAAATAACGCAGACTTTTTACGTGCAGAAATTCTAAAATTTGGCACTAAACCTTTTGACCATGCAGGTTTGGGCGCGCTGCAATTAGCTTTGTTTGAAGAAACAGCAGAAAGCCAATTGTGGGAGCCTACTTATATTATTGACTACCCAGTAGAAGTGTCTCCACTGGCCAGAGCATCAGACAGCAACCCAGAAATTACCGAGCGTTTTGAGCTGTTTGTCACGGGTCGTGAAATTGCCAATGGCTTTAGTGAGTTAAACGATGCGGAAGATCAAGCGGCACGTTTCCATGCACAAATGAAAGCTAAAGAAGCGGGCGACCATGAAGCCATGTTCTACGATGCTGACTTTATTCGCGCACTAGAATACGGCATGCCACCCACTGGTGGCTGTGGTATTGGTATAGACCGCTTGGTGATGATGATTACCGACAGCGCAAGTATTAGGGATGTGATTTTATTCCCGCACATGCGCGCAGAAAGTTAATTTGTAGCTATACCTTAATATTAGGGGCAGGTCATGACATTAAAATCATTCATGGCCCGCTCCTAATAAACTATTCTCCTCCCCTAAATATACCCAATAGCAACGCCATCTATCGAGTGGCGTCTCACGTTTTTGCCTGTGTTGTAAAAATACAACAGACTGTCTTTTTTATTCACTTAATTCATTCTCTGTCATCAAATTGTCATATTCAAACCACAAAATCACTCCGTTGAAAAAGCAATACTTTTTTATTTTTAAACGAGGGGATTTTAAATGAACTTTAAAGTACGTAGTTTAGTAGCAGCAACATTGGCAGGTTCAATGTTGATGGGTTTCGGTGTGAATGCAATGGCCGATTCAACAACAGATATCGTTAACGCGCTTGTATCAAAAGGCGTATTAACAGAAGAAGAAGGCGCTTTATTAACTAAAGGCCGTACAGACGAAGCGGCTGGTCAAGCTAAAGCGTTGAAAAAAGCAGGTAAACTTAAAGTGTCTGACGCGATTGATAATGCGACTGTATATGGTGATATCCGTGTGCGTTACGAAGACAGAAGTGGTACAGGTTTTGGAGCAACAGTTGCAAACACTCATGAAACTAGAGATAGAGCACGTTATAAAATGACGCTAGGCGTTAAAACTGAATCAGGCGATTGGTATACTGATTTGGCATTGGCAATGGGTGCAAATGGTCGTTCAGATAATGCAACTTTTGGTAAAGCTGCTACTTCAAATATTAACGATAAAGAAACTGTATTCATCAAACGTGCAATGGTGGGTTACAAAGCCACTGATTGGCTAACGATTGAAGCCGGTCGTATGACTAACCCATTGTATACAACACCAATGGTTTGGGATGCTGACTTAACTTGGGAAGGTTTGGCTGAAATGGCGAAATTTAAAGTGGGTAGTGCTGACATTTTCCTAACAGCAGCACAAGAATCATATCAAGGTGATAGAAAAAATTTCGATGTTGGCGCTGCTAGTACCATGACGACTGAATTGTATGCGTTTCAAGGCGGCGCTAAGCTTCCAATCAATGATAATGCGTCAGTTAAAGGTGCTGTAACTTATTCAAAATTTGGTAAAAATACTTCTTCTTCTAATTTTAAACCGGGCATTAGTAATGCAGCATACGTAGCAAGTGCGGGTGTAAATAATTTAGAGACTATTGAAATCCCAGCAGAAGTTAATTGGATGGCATCAAGCAACGTTGGCGTACGTCTATTTGGTGATTATGTAGTGAATACTAAAGGTACAGAACGCTATAATGCTGCTGTTGCTGCAACAGCAGCAGGTGCAGCACGCACTGCCGTCTCAGCTGCCGGCAATGATGATAAAGCTTGGATGTTGGGTGTAGCCATTGGCTCTGCTAAAGACCTTAAAGCTTTTGAAGGCAACAAAATGGCTAAGGGTGACTGGTCTGCACGTATTTGGTATCAAGACGTAGGTGTTTACTCAGTTGACCCAAATGCAGTGGATTCAGACTTTATGGATTCACGTGTCAACATGAAGGGTACAACCTTTAAAGCACAATATAATGTGCAAGATAACGTGGCTATCAACTTAGCTTACGGCCATGCAACACCTAAAAATGATGCATTAGCTACAGCCGGCTCTGGTAAAGATCTTGATTTAAATCTAAAGAAATATGATTTATTCCAATTAGATTTAACTTACAAATTCTAAGCATCACTTGTTAGTTTTGTAAATTAAAAGCGGCATCCTTAGGGGTGCCGTTTTTTATGGGTGAAAGGTTACTTTATGAAAACACTATGGTCTGCTTTATTCGTAACACTTCTTTATGCCAACACTAGTATGGCTGCGCCGGCCTATATCGTCCCCATTGCGCAAGATTGGCAAGTGCAAGCAATTATGACGGTAGGGGAATCTGCCGCTAATGGTTATGCCATGGTGGGCGTGCCAGATGGTTTAGGCGCTTATGCGAATGCCGATGGTAGCTTTACCTTATTGATGAACCATGAATTTTCGTCAGATAAAGGTGCAGTTCGCGCCCACGGCCAAAAAGGGGCGTTTGTCTCGCGCTGGGTGATTGAGGTAGAAAGCTTAAAGGTACAAAGCGGGGCAGATTTGATTAAAAGTACGGTGCCAGCAGGGTTAAGTTTTAACCGTTTTTGCTCTGCTGACCTAGCGCCTAGCTCAGCGTTTTATAACGCCGCAACCAGTCAAGGTTATGCCGGCCAGTTATTTTTAAATGGTGAAGAAGATAAAGCCGGTGGTCGTGCTTTTGCCCATGCATTGAATGGCCTGAGTTATGAGCTGGCAGATTTTGGCCACATTGCTTGGGAAAACTTATTGGCTAACCCTGCCAGTGGTGATAACACTTTAGTGATAGGGTTAGATGATATTCAAAATGGTTTGTTGTTGGTGTACCAAGGTAACAAAAGCAAAACAGGCAACGTCATACAACAAGCCGGTTTAGTGGGCGGCCAACTGTATGCGGTGAAAGTAGAGGGTGAACGGTTTAGTTTAGTGGCGCTACCTAATATGGCTAACTTAGATGGCAAAACCTTAAGAGTAGAAGCGCAAAAACTTGGCGCTACTGGCTTTGCCCGCCCAGAAGATGGTGCTTGGGATACCTTAAATAGCCATGTGTTTTGGTTTAATACCACCGATAAAATTGGTGGTGATAGCCGCTTAAGTCAATTAGTGTTTGATGACATTAATAACCCACAAGCGGGCGGTAGCATTACCACTAAAATCCATGCCAGTGAAATAGGCGCAGAAATGTTTGATAATTTAACCGTGGATGCTGATGGGCGTGTGTTGCTAGAAGAAGACCCAGGTGAGCATGAGCGCTTATCAGCGATTTGGTTGTTTGAGCCAAAAACCAATAAAACCACCAAGCTGTTTGAGGCTAACCCTAAGCTATTTAAGCCTGGCGCCGCTGATTTTATGACCACAGATGAAGAACACTCTGGCATTATTGAAGTGACTGCCTTATTAAGTAAAGCCACTTGGTTTGATAGCAAACGCCGCTACTACTTAGGCACCACTCAAGCGCACTTGCGCCATGCGGATGAAAAGTTGGTAGAGCATGGTCAGTTGTGGTTAATATCAGGGCCAGCAGCGCCGCAATAAGCTTATTAGGGCAGCCACAAAAAGTGGCGACTCAAGGTATAATGGCGCCAGTGATTAATCTCTTCAAAGTGCGCCATGCCCAACCAATTATTGCAAAATGAAACTAAGCTCAACCAATTTAAAGCCAACTTCGGTAAAGACTTTTTAGCCTCTATCGTGGTGTTTTTAGTGGCGATTCCCCTGTGTTTGGGGATTGCCATTGCTTCTGGCTTGCCGCCTACCGCAGGGGTGATTACCGGTATTATTGGCGGTATTTTTGTGGGGTCAATCTCAGGCTCACCACTCGCGGTGAGCGGCCCTGCCGCTGGTTTAGTGGTGCTAGTGATTGAGATTATTGCTAAACATGGCTTTATGATGTTTGGTGAGATTTTAATGTTGGCCGGCATGCTGCAAATGTTGGCGGGGCATTTTAAATTAGGCGTTTGGTTTAGAGCCATTTCCCCCGCAGTGATTCACGGCATGTTAGCGGGTATTGGTATTTTAATTATCGGCTCGCAGTTTCACATCATGTTAGATCGCAAGCCTTTAGCTAATGGTATTCAAAATCTGATGCATATGCCTAGCGCCATTACCGAGAGTATTTCTGGCGTTAATGGCAATATGAATGCCGGCTTGATAGGCTTACTCACCATTGCGGCGATTGTGTTATGGACTAACTACGCCCCTAAAAAATTAAAACTGGTGCCGGGTGCACTGGTGGGCGTTTTGTTGGCCATCTTAGTGGCTAATGTGATGCACTTACAGCTAAAATACATCACGGACTTATTTGCCAACCCAGCGGATATTGCTAATTTAGCCAATGCGATTCAATTACCAACCATGGCCGATTTAGCGGCTGTACTTTCTGTGCCCGCCATGATTTCAGTGTTTTCACTCGCTTTTGTGGCCAGTGCAGAATCGCTACTTTCAGCCTCTGCGGTGGACCAAATGCATAGTGGGGTGCGCACCAAGTATGACAAAGAACTGTTTTCTCAAGGCCTAGGTAATAGTATTTGCGGTATTTTAGGCGTGTTACCAATGACTGGCGTGATTGTGCGTTCAAGTGCTAACGTAGCGGCGGGGGCGGTATCACGCGCCTCAACCATCATGCATGGTTTCTGGTTATTGTTATTTATTAGTGTCTTCACGTTTACCTTGCAATATATTCCCGTGGCGGCGCTGGCGGCTGTATTGGTGTTTACCGGCTATAAACTGGCTTATCCTAAAGTGCTTAAAGAGCTGTTAACGTTTGGTCGCGCTGAAGTGGCTATTTATGTGGTCACCATTATCACGATTGTGAGCTTTAACTTGCTAACCGGCATCATGATAGGCTTGATGTTGTCGCTTATTAAGTTGCTTTATGTGTTCTCACATTTAGAGATTAAAACCATAGAAAAGCATGACCATAAAACGCTGGAAGTGCATTTGCTTGGTTCGGCCACGATTATTGGTTTACCTAAACTGGCGGCGGTGTTAGAAGGCTTGGCACTTAGAAAACACATCAAAATTGAGTTTGATGACTTAGCCTATATCGACCATGCGTGTATTGATTTGCTCAGTGGTTGGCAAAAACAATATATTGCGGCGGGCGGTAAGGTCGAAGTGCATTGGGATAACCTACACAGCAAGTATCACAAACGTTAATCATCATTAAGCGAGTATTCATTGTATAAACATCCCTTATTAGATCGCGATAAAATTTCGCCCAAAGAGGCGTTAGAGGTGCTCATTGAAGGCAATGCGCGCTTTACCAAAAACCTTTCGCTGCATCGCGATTTGTTAAGTATCGTGAACATTACTAAAGACAAACAGCACCCTTTTGCAGCTATTCTAGGGTGTAGTGATTCGCGTACCGCCTCAGAGATTATTTTTGACCAAGGCTTGGGTGATATTTTTAGCGTGCGCTTAGCAGGCAATATTGCGTCGCCCTTTGCCATTGGTAGTTTAGAGTTTTCTAGTAAATACTTAGGTAGTAAGTTAATTGTGGTGCTTGGTCACAGTAACTGTGGTGCGGTTATGGCTGCTTGTGATCATTATACCGGTGGGCACATCGGCGAAATTTTAAAACATATCGAGCCTGCCGTTTTGCGTGAGCAAGCGGGTGATTTAGAAAAAACTTCGGCTGATACGGAGTTTGTCAGTCGTGTTTGTCAATCAAACGTGGAATTGCAAATTCAGACTATTTTAGCCGGTAGTGAAACACTCACTGCGATGTTAGAAGCCAAACAGATTGGCATCGCTGCGGCTGTGTATGATATTAGCTCTGGGATTGTGACTTTCGACCACTCAAAATCGTTGTTTTAGTGTGGTCTGGGTGTCGGTTGTTTAGCGGTGGCCTTCTTTAGCCATATTGATGCTGTATTTTGGAATTTCTACCACCAAGTCTTCTGTGCCAACAATGGCTTGGCAAGACAGGCGTGAATTAGGTTCTAAGCCCCAAGCTTTATCCAGTAAGTCATCTTCTTGATCATCTGATGGATTCAGCGATTTAAACCCTTCACGCACAATCACATGACACGTTGTGCAAGCGCACGCTTGGTCGCACGCATGGTCAATATCAATATGGTGATTCAGTAGCACGTCGCAAATTGATTCGCCGGTGTTCGCCTCAATAACGGTGCCTTCTGGGCAAAGCTCAACATGGGGCAGAATGATAATTTGTGGCATGGGGTTTCCTACAAGTTAATTGAATCTAAATTTTTACCGCTTAAGGCGCGGCTGACGCTGGCATTCATACGTGCCGCGGCAAAAGCTTCTGTGGCATGGTTGAGCTTATCCACGCCTTGATTAATTACCACTGCATTGTCGGTTTCACTGATGGCTTGTAGCGCTTCAATTTCAGCTTCTATCGCTTGTTTTTCTTCGGCAGTAATGAGGTTGCCGTCATGACGCAAGGCAATAGTTACGGCACTGATAATCGCGCCGGCATTCACTCGCGCTTCAGCGAGCATACGCGCTTTTTTGTCGGCCTCAGCACTACCAAAGGACGATTTCAACATATGAGTGATTTCGTCTTCAGTAAGACCATAAGACGGTTTCACCACCACATGGGCTTCAATGCCGGTTGTTTGTTCACGTGCGCTCACCGAGAGTAACCCATCAGCATCTACTTGAAACGTCACCCGTATACGAGCCGCCCCAGCCGCCATAGCGGGAATGCCGCGTAGCTCAAACTGTGCTAATGAGCGGCAATCTGCCACGAGTTCACGCTCGCCTTGCACGACTTGTATGCTCATGGCTGTTTGGCCATCTTTGTAGGTGGTAAAGTCTTGTGCACGGGCAACCGGTAATGTGCTGTTACGCGGAATAATTTTTTCTACCAAACCGCCCATGGTTTCTAAGCCTAGCGATAATGGCGTGATATCTAACAGTAATAAATCGCTGTCGCTTCGGTTGCCCACTAAAGCATTGGCTTGAATGGCCGCACCTAGTGCAACTACTTTATCGGGGTCTAAATTCGTCAGTGGTGTTTGTTTAAAATAATCTTCTATTGCTTGCTTTACCTGTGGCATGCGCGTTGCGCCGCCCACGAGCACCACGCCTTTAATGTCCTCTAGCGTCAGGTTAGCATCACGCATGGCCTTACGGGTAGGGGTGAGTGTTTTAATGACCAGTTGTTGCGTCAGCGCTACAAATTGTTGGGCGCTCAGCGTGACGTCAATTAAACTGCCATTACTTAAACGGCAGACAATTTGCGCTTCATGGTTGTCTGTTAGCCATTCTTTGGCTTGGCGCGCTTTGGTCAGTAATAGCCGCGTGTCTTGCTCACCCAGTGGGGCAAAGTGGCTGTCGCCCTCACGGATTTTATCCAGTATCCAGCAGTAAATGCGATGGTCAAAATCATCACCGCCAAGGGCAGAATCGCCATTGGTGGCCAGCACTTCAAATACGCCTTTAGTGAGCTTTAAAATAGACACATCAAAGGTGCCACCGCCCAAGTCATAAATCACAAACGTGCCTTCGGCCGCATTATCTAAACCGTAAGCCACCGCGGCGGCGGTAGGTTCGTTAAGTAAACGCAGTACGTTGAGGCCGGCTAAGCGCGCCGCATCTTTGGTGGCTTGGCGTTGGGCATCGTCAAAATAGGCCGGTACGGTAATCACGGCACCCAGTAATTCACCACGTCCGCTCTCTACGCCAAGTGATTTTTCGGCACGGGCTTTGAGGGTTTTTAGAATTTCGGCTGAAATTTCGACGGGGGTTTTGAGCCCTGCGCGCGTTTGTAACTGCAATAATTTGCCTGAGTCAGCGCTATCAACAAAGCGATAAGGGATATGGGCGCTATTGGCAATGTCTTTTAGACTACGCCCCATAAAGCGCTTAACCGAGGCGATGGTGTTTGCGGGATCATGACTTTGCTGTGCTTGTGCTTCATGGCCCACCACCACACTATTGTCTGGCATGTAACGCACCACAGAAGGCAATAAGGCATGGCCATGTTCATCTTGCAGCACCGTGGCCATACTACTTTTAACCGTGGCAACTAAAGAATTGGTGGTGCCTAAATCAATGCCGATTGCCAGCTTGTGCTGGTGCGGTGCGGCAGATTGCCCGGGTTCTGAAATTTGTAGTAATGCCATGATGAGTCGTAAGTGGTCAGTCGTTAGTGTGTCGTTGTAAAGCGATTAATCTAGGTGCTCAATGGCTTTACGAATATCT
>CAILFU010000181.1 GCA_903833595.1 uncultured Pseudomonadota bacterium | reverse complement strand
GTTGTCAGTTCAACCAGTTAAAGACTTTGGAGAATTATTATGTGGACTACACCAGCAGCTACAGAAATGCGTTTTGGCTTTGAAGTGACAATGTACGTAATGAACAAGTAATCTGCTTTATTGAATAAAAAGCCTATTCAGCAATGAATAGGCTTTTTTGTGTATGAAAAGCCTACTTACAGTTGGCAAAATTGACAAAAAAAGTTATAAAATGCTAACGTAGATGCCAATATTATCCGAGCTGCGTAAACATCCGTCAAAGCCACCACCGTAGATTTTAAATATGAAATAAATCTGTAAATTTTTAATAATTATTGAAGCCTTATATTTATGAAAAATTACCTATTGTCCTCACTGAAAACCAGAATGATTGTGATTTTTGTAACATTTTTTAAATCAATTTAAATGGCACGTTAACATCAATCATTCAACCAATTCCAAAAAATATGAATTCACTTTTAAATCGTAGCCTCGTTTTAAGTAATAATAAAATACCCGTTACTCGTGAGCAGATTAGTGCTTATTTTCATCAAACGTCAGATTTGTATGAAAGCTTATTTGAAACATTAAAAAATGACGAGGCGTATTACCTAAAACCCAATCATTTGCGACACCCACTCATTTTTTATTATGGCCATACCAATACTTTCTTTATCAATAAATTGATTTTGGCTAGTTTAATCACAAAGCGCGTGAACCCAAAATTTGAGTCAATGTTCGCTGTTGGCGTGGATGAAATGGGTTGGGACGATGTTAATGAGATGAATTATAACTGGCCCACGCCCGCTGAGGTAAAAGCGTACCGTGCCAGCGTGCGCTTAGTGGTGGATGACTTAATTAGCAGACTTCCGTTAAATCTACCGATTGATTGGGATAGTCCTTGGTGGCCGATTTTGATGGGAATAGAGCATGAGCGTATACACTTAGAAACCAGCTCTGTATTAATTCGCCAACAGGCTTTGCAATTGGTTCAGCAATCTGCGGATTGGGCGCAGTGCCAAGCAGTTGATGTGATCGCACCAGTGAACATCTTGGTGGATGTTCCAGCAAGGGATATTGTGTTATGTAAATCAGCTGAATACTTCGGCTGGGATAACGAATATGGTCAATTTAAAACGCATTGTCCTGCTTTTCTGGCGTCGAAGTATTTGACTTCTAACGCAGAATTTTTAGCCTTTGTTGATTCAGGTGGTTATCAAGATGACCAATATTGGCAAGGAGAGGGTTTTAGTTGGCGGCAATATGCACAGGCTATGCATCCGACTTTTTGGATAAAAAATGGTGATACTTGGAAGCTGCGCTTAATGACATCGGAAATTGACATGCCTTGGAGTTGGCCTGTTGAGGTTAATTACCATGAAGCAAAGGCTTTTTGCCAATGGCAGTCAATCCGATTAGGCAAGCCAGTGCGCATGCCAACAGAGCATGAGTGGTATAGTATATACGAGCATGCTGGCTTGTCAGATGAAAAGGTGGCAAGTCACACGCATGCAAACCTTTTTATGGATCATTTTGCATCACCTTGCCCCGTTAACCAGTTTGCCCATGGAGATTTTTACGATGTGGTAGGTAACGTTTGGCAATGGACAGAAACACCCATTTTCCCGTTTGATGGTTTTAAAGTACATACTTTGTACGATGATTTTACAACCCCCACTTTTGATGGTCGCCATAATTTAATGAAAGGCGGCTCTTGGATTGCAACAGGAAACGAGGCGATTAAAAGTGCCCGTTATGCCTTTAGAAGACACTTTTTTCAACATGTAGGATTCCGCTATATCGTGAGTGATACCCCAATCGAAGATAATGCATCGCATTATGAGTCAGACAAACAGCTTTCTGAATATGCGGAGTTTCACTATGGCGACACTTACTTTAGTGTGCCCAACTTCCCCAAAGCACTCAGCGATTTTGCGATTCAAAGTCTGCAATCGAGACCAGCCAAAAGCGCATTAGATTTAGGCTGCGCAACTGGGCGCGCAACATTTGAGCTAGCCAAACATTTTGATCATGTGACGGGTATTGATTTTTCTGCACGCTTTATCGGCCTAGCCCTCAAGTTAGCGCAACAAGGGGTGTTGCGTTACACCATGGTCAATGAAGGAGATTTAGTCGGCTATCAAGAACGAAGCCTTGCAGCGCTTCAATTAGAGAATGTGGCGCACAAAGTAGAGTTCTGGCAAGGGGACGCTTGCAACCTTAAGCCACAATTTACAGGCTACGATTTTATTCTAGCTGCAAATTTAATAGATCGACTCTATAGCCCGGGCCAATTCTTAAGCGACATTCATACACGTTTAAATATTGGTGGCGTGTTGATGATTACCTCGCCGTATACTTGGCTAGAAGAGCATACTCCGCGAGACGAGTGGATTGGTGGCTTTAAGCGAGATGGAGAAAATGTGACCACGATAGATGGTCTGAAAGCGCTGCTAGGCAAACACTTTAAACTCATGCAGGCGCCCGTTGAAATCCCATTTGTGATTCGTGAAACCCGTCACAAGTTTCAACATACGCTTTCCGAAGTCACCCTTTGGGAACGCATACATTGACCCATATCTCGACTCACTCGTTTGACCAAAATATCACCCGTGAAGGTACGCAATCACTCAAATATGATGGCAGATTAACCACATTTGGTAGAGACGACGTCATGCCGATGTGGGTAGCTGATATGGATTTTGCGGCTCCAAAGGCAATCACAAAAGCCTTACAAGCAAGGGCAAATCATCCAGTTTTTGGCTACAGCATTGCACCTGAAAGTCTATATGAAGCCCTCATAGACTGGTTGCTGGCAAAGCACGATTGGCAGGTGAAGCGCGAGTGGATTGTGCTTACGCCCGGTGTGGTGCCGTCATTAAATTTAGTTGTAGCGGCACTCACTGCAGAAAACTCAGGTGTGATTGTGCAACCGCCTGTTTACGCTCCATTTTTTTCTGCGGTCACCAATCAAAACCGTCGTTTAATCGAAAACCCATTAGTGTTACAAAACGATGGTTTTGACAATGCGCATTATGAAATAGACTTTTCAAAACTTGATGCCAGTGCCAAAGATGCAAAAATGTTACTACTTTGCTCTCCTCATAACCCAGTTGGGCGCGTTTGGTCAAAAGACGAACTGCTGAGATTGCTAGCCATTGCCAAAAAGTACGATTTGATTATTTTAGCTGATGAAATTCATTCTGATTTGGTTTATGCAAATGCGCAACACCAATCTCTGAGTCACTTGGCTTTGGAGGCTGAAAAATTATCCTCCTCACCAACTGAGGAGGTTCACTGCATCATCACGGCTGTTTCGCCAAGCAAAACCTTTAATATTCCAGGATTAGGCTTGTCTGCATTGATCGTACCCAACAAGGCGCATCGTCAAGCGATTCAATCGCACCTGAATACTATGGGGGTTTCAGTGACCAACCCATTTAATCTTGTCGCATTTGAGGTTGCCTATCGCGAAGGGGGTCCTTGGTTAAACGCGTTGATGGCGTATTTGCAAAATACTTGTAACGAAGCGATTGCGTTTATTAAAATGCATTTGCCAACAATCAATGTGATTCGCCCACAAGGCACTTATTTACTATGGCTAGATTGCCGAAGTTTAAATCTCGATGACGATGCCTTAAACCGTTTTTTTATCCAAGAGGCAAAACTAGGTTTATCCCCAGGCGCCATGTTTGGTTGTGGTGGCGAGGGCTTTATGCGCATGAACATTGGTGCTCCAAAATCCCATGTGATGGCTGCCCTTACAAGGTTAAAAGTCGCCTTAACGACAAAAAGCGTTTAATTGAACCTAAACGACTAAAAGCCTCTACACGCTTTGGTTGAACAAATAAAATTAAAAACCAATACTATTAAAGTATAAATTTGAGGCAATCAGGATGGTTAATATTAGACATGTTGCTTTGCTATTGTTCGCAAGCAAACACCTTATGTTTTGCGTTTTAGTGATAACGCGTTCACACAATAGCGAAGCCTACTGGGGGCGGGGCCATCTGGAAAGACGTGGCCTAAATGTGCATCACAAGTATTACAGGTAATTTCTACACGTGAGCGACTCATGCTGTCGTCATTAAAGTAAGCGACAGTATTTTCATCAATAGGCTGTGTAAATGAAGGCCATCCTGTTCCAGAATCGAACTTCTCTGTTGAGTCAAATAACAATGTATCACAACAAGCACAAGCATATACGCCAGGCTCAAAGTGTGTGCACATTGGTGAGCTAAAAGGACCTTCAGTGCCTGCATTACGAGTCACTTCATACACGTCGTTGGGTAGTAAACTGCGCCATTGTTCACTTGTTTTTACCACACGCTGATTGGCGAGCGGATTGGCGTGAGTTACAAATTTTTCAATATCTTGCCAAGTAAGCATTTTAGTTTCCAGTTGATTAATAAGTTACCACATATGATGTGATAGGTTTTTTAAAAACTAGTTCTGTTCAATCGCAGCATAAATTTCAAATGATATTCCGTCATAAAAAATATGACATAAAGAATAATTTGAGCTAATTTATTGTGTAGCTCTCGTATTATTGCGCTCACTTATTACCAAAGGATATTACGACTTAGCCGATTTTTTGCATGAATACATTAGTTTTATGACGGAGTCAGATTGGCATAATGATACCTAGCAGAATCTTACCATCGCGATTTTTTTAAAACTATGCAAAGGGCATCGGCCCCGAAAAATGTGCAGGAACAGAAGGGCGGAAATGTGTTGTGGCTTTGAAGTTACAATGTACATAATGAACAAGTAATCTGCATTATCGAATAAACAGCCTATTCAGAAATGAGTAGGCTTTTTTGTGCCTAAAAAACGATTCACTACTCACAATACTACTAGTCTCACTCCCTATTTACTTTGCATATTTCTTGATCTCAATGTCTGCTTTAGGGCAGTTCCACTTCACAAATCCACGATCAGCCTGAAATGACCTACCTACAAATCTAGGTCACTACATGTGCTCATCGTGAATTACACCACCAGTTAAGTCGACAATTTCCGGGGTAACCTGACTAAAGTTAAGCACTTTCCCCCCAAATTCAGCAGCAAATTTATTTGCATTATCTTGACTGGCAAATGCCGCTAAAGTTGGTCCCATTGAGCCTGTTTTTTTGCTGCCAAATACATAAAATGCTGTTTTTGCATCTATCCAACTACCTTGCGGTTTTTCCCAATTAGCTTTCCCCATGTCTTGTGTATACATGCCAGTGATGTTCTTTTTTTGTTCTGGTTGGAGGTAAATAGAAAACATTTCCATAGTGTCACAGAAAAAATCTGGCTCCCCAGTGGCGTAATGAATCTGCGCCTTTGGTCCGGGGAAATCTGCCAATGTCATTCCGTCTAGAGAGCATGAGGTGCCAGTAGTTATTTCCTGAGCTGCAACTGGAGCTGAGGTCTGCTTACAACCTATAAGCAATAGTAAAAAAATGAGAGGCAGAGTAATGCGAATGATTAAAGTTTTATTCATTTAAATCTCCATAAAGCTATAGTTAATGGCATAACAATCCATGTGGTCATCATTGAGCCTAGCAACCAAGGATTGGATAGACTGGCAGGGAATACGGTGGCTAAACCATAAAACACTTTCAAATCTTCCGTGCTAAAAATATTAAGAATTCGGAAAATATCAGCAGGGTTTAGAAGTAATAATAACGGGAACAGTGCTTCTCCAAAACTTCCCCCTGAAAGTACTAGGATGCCAAGTAAGATTAGATCGTAAACAAGTACAAAGAAGAACCATACCGCAATAGCCGCGCCACTTGCGCGAGCACGATCTTTAGATATCACCGACACCATGACCGCTAAGCTTAGAAATACCATGCCTAGCAGTATGGCGCTGAACATGAACCCCATATAGTGATATAGGGCATCAAGGTTTATTTGATAAGCCAATAACAATCCCACTAAACCAAATCCAACCAATGTAGCACTAGCAAGGGCTGCAGATAACCCCAAGAATTTTCCTAATATCAACTCTAAGCGTGTAATGGGCATTGACAATAATAAATCAAGTGAGCCGCGTTCACGTTCACCTACGATGGCGTCATAGCCAAGAATTAAAGCAATCAACGGTATAAGATAGATGACTAAACTGACCAAGCTAGCAATGGTAACCTCGATATTCCGTAGACCGACTTCACCTTGTTGCGCAGAACCAAAATAGGCAATGGCTAATGCAAAGGCTGTGAATATAATGGCTACGGCTATCACCCAGCGATTGCGGATACGATCACGGAATTCTTTAGAGGCAATTACTTTAATCTGTGATATTTCAATATTAAACATATATAAGTTCCTATCCAGCATAACCTAGAAAAACATCTTCTAACGAAGGCTCTCTGACAACAACATCTTCTATCAATGCACCTAGCGTAGATAGCTTATGCAACACTTCCATTTTATGCGTACGATGACAGCTCAACTCAGCGGCAGTTTCACTAACCGCAATGCTTTCGAGGGCAATTTCTTGCATGAGAGATTGTAAAATGGATTGCGAGCAATGATGGCGCACTTTGATGATGAGCGGCAGGTTCACTGATTCTCGCAATTCTTGCACCGTGCCTAGTGCATGTAACTTACCCGATTTTAGTACTGCGAGTCTTTGCACACGCTCTTGTATTTCAGACAATATATGCGAAGTAATGACGACCGTTACACCTTGCGTATTAAGCTCGTTTAAAATTAAATAAAACTCGCGTATCGCTTCTGGATCAAGCCCTGTAGTAGGCTCATCTAGAAACAAAATACGTGGATTACCCAGCAATGCTTGAGCGAAACCTAATCGCTGACGCATACCCTTAGAATAACCGTCCACACGACGATTGGCTGCATGTGTCAACCCGACTTTTTCTAACAATGACAGGCATTTATTTTGATCACAACTCTTGAGTGAGGCAAAGAATTTAAGCGTTTCTAGCCCGGTTAAATTATCATAAAACACTACATTTTCCGGCAGATAGCCAATCGAGCGGCGCAGTTCACGGAATGCGCTACCATGAACTGGGGCGCCATTGATGCTAATCTCTCCAGTAGTTAGTGGGATGAGCCCCAGCATCATTTTAAAAAGCGTACTCTTGCCAGCACCATTATGGCCAATTAAGCCTAGGGTTTCACCCTTAACTACGGTAAATGTCACCCCATCCACAGCAAGCACATCCCCGTAATGCTTGATGACATTCTTGACTTCAATGACGTTGTTTTTCAAGCCAGCTACTCCAATTTTTGTTGAACGGTGACATGCGGGGGTGTTGGTCGATAATACTCGTTGCACGTAGTAACGGAAATTGTCTTGATACTAGTCGCAATGTCTGCACTGCCGGACTGTTGAGTAGCAGTTTGGCTGCAGGATATTTCCATGTCAGATGGTCTACTAGGTCGTTAGCCTCATACGGCACATCGCCTATACCATCACCATTGCGATCCCAGCCGATATAGTTACTCCAGTAGTTACCCGTTTTTACTCCCCAGTATTCATCTTTACTTGCCACGTATTTAATCTGCTCTCGATTGTTAATGAGATCATTACCTTCGACCTCGTTATGAATAGAACCAGCCCAAAGGTGTACGCCGACACGATTGGCAATAATGAGATTGTTACGCAGAACATTAAACTCTGCGTCGTAGATAAAAAAACCTCGGCCATTGCCAGCGACGATATTATTCTCTATCACGGAATCTGTAATTGTGCGTAGCATAATGCCATGGTCTGAGTTGCCCCATGCGCGATTATTACGCACAGTCTGATTGCGAACTTCCATTAATGCCAGCCCACCGCGATTGAGGTAAGACTCGTTATTTTCCCATACATTGTAATTAGAGTTCATGTAATGAGTACCGTAGCGTAGGTGATGCAATCGATTGCCACGGAACAGTGCGTGATTAGACACATCAACATAGATACCGTCACGCGTGAAGCTGATGTGGTTATTTATAATCTGTGCGCCACTGCTGTTATAAAGCTGCACGCCGTTGCCACGCTGCGCAGAAGCCAAATCTCGCATGCCGGTAATGTTGTTACCGATAACCTGAATATCTTTGACCTTTTCTATCCATAGGCCAAACAGTGTGTAGTTGATTATATTATTGCGAATAATGGCGCGGTCACTACCTGGCTCTAGATAAATGCCGGCATTCTGTGCAGTGAGATTTGCACCGCTGTTACTGATGATGCATCCTTCAATGGTCACATCAGGTGATTTTATCCGTATGACATCAGCTGTATTTTCTCCATCTAAGGTCGGTCTATTTAAGCATTTGAGATGTAGTGGTTTTGTAATCACTAAGTGCGTCGGATAGTGACCATATTTTATTATTACGGTATCTCCACTACTAGCTTGCTGTACGACTTTAGCAATTGACTGCTCAGGTGTGACTACATACTCCGCTGTCATTCCTTGAATGCAATACAGCAATAAGCTAAGCGAGGCAAAACGATATGCAATAGGCATTAATCTACCATTTGCAATAGGCCGAGATTACGCAGCACAGAAAATAAAATAACGCCTATTAGAAGGTTTTTGAACATCACATAACAAAACATATCCATGCGACTAGCTGGTCGATAGTTGTGGCGCCACCATGGCCCATCTTTGATATAAGGCTTACATTGCATACGAATAATGATTTCGTAGATACTCCAACCTAACCACCATCCAATCACTGCACTAGCGCCCAACTGTCTGTTCGCTGCCAATAACCATGCAACAGTAGCCGCGATGGCTAATGCCATACCAGCCGTCTCAATCGCCTTATGCTGACGCCAGCCCTCTTTGTTCCATGGCCATAAGTGATCTATTATTTCGCAAACGACCCATTTAATGCCTGAGACGTGTGCGTATGTTGGAGCGTTGTTATTGATGTTTGGGTTCATTTATCAACACCTTTCTCATTGATAGGATGGATGGGAATGTAATAGCCTCCGGCGCTTATTCGCGTTAATGGTAAACCAGATAGGGTACGCAGTTTACGTTCTTTCGATAGCGGCGGGCAGGCATGGTCATCATAATAGAGCACCATGCAATCCAAGCATAGCAAACATTCTCGATGATCAATAACACCTTTATGATCAATTGCCTGTGAACCACAACCTTTCGCGCAGGCTGTGCAACTTGTACACTCTTGTTTTCGCTTAAGCCCGAACCAACGGAAAGTCGTTGGCATTGCAAGTGCTGCGCCTAGTGGACATAGATATTTACAGAATGGCCGTTCTGTAAAAAGAGAAAGACCGAGTAGGGTGGCTGTGAATAATGTATAAGGCCAACTACGATTAAATAATCCGACTAGAAAAGTGGTTTTAAACGGCTCCACCTCTGCCAACTTTTCTGCCAACCCCATGGAAAAGAATGAAACTATTAGCAGCACTAAAAATATGCCGTATTTAAGCCACTTCAGGCGTTCGTGCACTGCGTTGCTAGGGATGAACTGGAAGCGCTTTAAACCAACTTTTTCAGCTATTTTATAGAGCAGTTCTGTCAATGAGCCGAATGGGCACATCCATCCGCAGAATAACCCGCGCCCCCACACAAACACGGTAAGAATGATAAATAGCCAGAAGATAAATATAAATGGATCAGATAAAAAGAGCTCCCATTTCCACTGAAATAGCATAGAGTGGAACCATGTAAGCACCTGCGTGATGGATGGTTGTGCCATCAGACCAAAACCTATGAAGCCTATGCTGGTCATCCAAATAGCATATTTGGGAATAGAGACCCAACGCTTATCTTTTCGATTGCTACGTCGCACTAAGTTGTCACGACGGGCATAAATGGTGGCGGTAAAAATAAGAATGGAAATAAATCCTACAATTTCTTTGATACGTGACTTCCATATTTTTAGCCAGACTGGGTCGCTTTTAATGATTACTGGTCGACCGCCTTGCAAGTAACGACTTTGTAACCAGTATTCACGGTCGAAGTTTGCGAAAGTTTTTGTGCCCGTCTGCCTGTCCATTTTATTGCCGAGAAACACCAAGCTCCAAGGATAGGCAGCACTGAAGCTAGCACTACGAATGATGAAAATCCCAGATTCATTAAACTCTGGTGCACCAACTGCCTGGATATTGTAAAGGTTGCGATAATCAGTATCGCGGAAAGTAAAGCTATCCATGTCCTGCGATACTTGAATGCGATCATAAATGCCACCACGTACAAAGCCAGAACCTTTGAATGAGGCCGCGCCATTTGCAACAATAAAAACGGCGTGTTCGTTAGGTTTTAATTCAGCCATTAGGCCTGCATAATTGCGCTCACCCAGGATGCTACGGCCTATGGCAGGCGCGTTAAGATAGCCGAAATACAAATCGATATAAGGCTGACTGGTATTGTCTAAGCCGACATCTGCCGGTGATACAGTGAGGTGTTGGATGCTACCTTCTGCCAGCAACTCGTCCCAATTGCGCTGTTCAGAAATCGATGTAAATTCTGCTTGTGGTCTAGGCACCGCTTTGATGATGCCGACCTGCTTGGCGATTTCATAAGCGCAACGCATTACCACCTGGTTTTCGGAAATTACTGTCACTGTCGCACCACTAATGGCATCAATTCCAATATAGCCGCCTTCAGCACGCGCTTTGCCAATTTCCAGCTTATCCCAAGCATGCTTGCCAACAAATTGCTTGATAAACTTGGTGAGTTCTCTTTCTGGAATGCCGACCAGTAAGATCGGCTCACTGTGCTTCAGCACTTTAACGCCGACAATCTTGCCTGAAACATCCATACCCATCAATGTAACCACTGGCTTTCCTGAATAGGCGGGGATATCAACAATGTCGGTAGAAAGGAATACGTAGCCTAGCAACACACGACTTTCATCCTGTGTATGGTGGCCATTCTCTTTGTCCTCAACTTTTTTGCTACGATAAGCCTCTACATATGCTGGACGACCTTTGCGCGATGAGAAGTAATCAGCATTTGGAAACACGTCACTACAAGGCACATAAGCACAAAGGTCAGGATCGGTAGAAAGTTCTACTGGCAGGGGTGCTTCGTATGACCCTGAATGTGTTGCTGTCGCGTGGCGACCATGTGTATTGTAATCCGCGTCTTTTTCATCCTCTGCCTGCGCTTTGGCAGAAAAACCTAGAGAAAAAATAAGACACCATGCAATCAAAACCATAAAGCGATTGATTAGATGTATGGTGCTATGTGCTACTGATAATGGAGGAACTTTCATGTGGATATTGGTGCATGAAGACAATTCATAATTAGGTGTCAAACGTATTTTTCCTGATATTTTATCTGCGCTAGTATGAATTTGTTATTCAGAATGGCATAAACAAAACAGGGGTGAGTCAGAACTGGCTCACCCCGTTTCGATATTTCAATGAATGCGTCTACTTCTCAACAATAAATCTGATACGCATTTCCAAATGCAATGCATGGCAGAAGTGCGTACAGTAAATCCAAAATACACCCACTTTATTGGCTTTGAATGATACAGAATGGGTTTCCTGTGGATTAACGATGAAGTTGACATTGTAGTTCTCAATCCCAAAGCCATGCGTTAAGTCTTCCACCTTATCGTGGTTGGTCAGCGTGATGGTGACATCGTCGCCATGTTTCACTTTAATCTCTGGTAAACCAAAGTTGGGTGCTTGAGAAGTCATGTAGACCATGACTTTTTTACCCTTGCGTTCTATACGGTTGTCCGTAAATGCTTTCACCGCATTGGGGAAGTCATTCATATCAGACACTTGCTTAGTTTTAACCACGTCAGCGCGCACAATAATGGCATCATGTGGTTCAGGGTAAGCAGTGTGGTCGTGAATCAAGACCATTTTATCGCCTGTAATATCGATCAACTGCTCAGTCTCACAATGCAAAGGACCTACTGGTAAGAAACGGTCTTTAGAAAACTTGTTGCCTGAGTTAAAGAACATACCATCCGCTTCTTTGGTCTCACCCATTGATGCATAGCCATGTCCTGGCTGATAATGCACATCAATACGATCCAACACTGGCTGCACTTTCTTATCACCTTTGAATTGGGCAATGGCTTTATCGACGTTCCATTTGACGATTTGGCTATCGAGGAAAAGGGTGGTGAATGCATTACCTTTACCATCAAAGCCGGTGTGTAATGGGCCTAGGCCGATTTCCGGTTCTGCCACGACTGCATCGCGCTGAGTCTTGAGCTCACCAGCGAACCATTGGTGCACCAAGTCAGTAGCAATCACGGTAGCGGTAGGTGACAGCTTACCTGCACATACAAAATACTTGCCATCAGGTGAAATGTTGACGCCATGTGGGTTTTTAGGCACAGGCACATAACAAACAAGCGCTGCTTTAGGATCTTTATTGTTATCAATCGTACCGTCTACCACTGGCACCTTAGAATCACCGATAGTGAAAGATTTTCCAGCCTTAATTGCCGCTTCAATACGCTCAATGTTAAAGAACACGCAAGCGTCACGTTCAGCGGACATCATGTCAGCCAAAACAGCACCATTTTCCGTATTGTACTGGTTGGTTGCAGCCAGTTTGCCGTCGTAGGAGGTCGCTACTAAATCGCAGTTACCATTAATTCTAACTTGCCAACGCACTTGCATGCTCTCAGCATCCACACAAGTGAACAGCGAATACCACTTGGTATGGTCTAATTCATCACGCCCATCGTTAGGCTGTGGTGAGGCGAATTCTGCGCCGCAGAATACGCGGGTCGTATAGTTAATGCTTGCATCTACCGGGTCACGCTTATCTGGGAATATGCCATGGAAGCCTTGTACGTTAGGTAGATCGGTAATGGCGTCGCATTCCATTCTATCCATACGGATACGGGCAATGCGATTATTCAGTTTGTCGTTAGTCCACAGATACTTGCTGTTATAAGTGCCGTCGGTATATGAGCCATGCACATGATGCGTATCGCCCGTCATGTACTTCAAGCTACCGTCGGCATTAGTGCCCATGATTGCTTTAGATTCATTAGTGATACCCCAGCCCACCAAGCAATCCACATTAAATACTGGAATGCGTTTAAGCGTACGACCTGAAGGAACACCGTAGATACGCACTTCGCCGTTATGACCTGCGCTTGAAAATGTATAGTAAGTATCTAGCTTACCTGGGGGTACATCGAATTTTCCGCCACCACTAGCTTCTAAAGCTTTACCTGTTACGGCTGTTTCTCCGTCTTTTTTGCAGGAAGCTAAGCCCATCACCAAGCCAGCACCTGCCAATGTTGCTACTGCAGTTGTACCGAAAAACTTTCTTCGGCTTTCGTCGCCTAGTATCTCGCTGTTTTCTATTTCTTGGTTGTCATCACTCATGGTTTTCTCCTAATTAATGTCGGCTAGCGCCTTCGTCAAGCATCTGCGACATTTTGTCGCACCTAGTTGTTGATTTTACGAGAGTGTTGAAATTTAGATTTGATTTACATCAAGTCATAGTCAATCAAAAGGAGTGGATAGATGAAGCAAAAGAACTATATTAGCTTGATAAAATATAGTTCTTTTGGACAGGAACGCAGGGTGTTACTTGGGTTAATTACTTGATGGGCCTAAGCCATACTTAACTGCTAACAGCGCCGCCTGAACACGACTAGACAAGTTAAGTTTACGTAGTATGCCTTGCACATGAATTTTAACGGTAGACTCTACCAAATCAAGACTGCGCGCAATTTCTTTATTACTAGCGCCTCGTGCCAACATAATAATCACTTCACGCTCACGTGGCGTAAGTTTTTCTAGACCAGTCTCAACGACTAGGTTTTCTTTTTGTGGCAGTCGAATGACATCTGCTAATTTACCTGCCATTTGCGAGGACATGACCGATTCCCCAGCTGCTCCACGACGTATTGAGTCTAATAAAAAAACTGTTTCTATATTTTTCAATAAGTAGCCACGCGCGCCTAATCTTAAAGCTTCTAGCAAATCTTCAGAATCCTCAGACACGGTTAGCATAATGATTTGCGCTAAAGGAGCCTCTTCTCGTAATAAGGAAATCACTTGCAATCCACTCGTGCCTGGCATGTGCAAATCCAATAAGACCACATCAGGCTGCAGTTTCTTAGCCCGCTTCACTCCCGCTAAAGCATCTCCCGCCTCACCAACCACTTCAAAGCCTGCTTTGCGTTCTAGTAATAGCTTAATGCCACTACGAAACAAGGTATGGTCGTCAATAATTAAGACGCGAATGGAATTCATAAGAATAGATTTTTCATTAGTCATTTGGGCAGTATAAGGCATATATGGGTGCCTTTATTCGGACTGGATTTAAAAAATAACTCAGCACCTATGCGTTGTGCACGTTCACGCATGATGCGCAGACCCACATGATCATCTCCCACCTCATGCGTCACATCAAAACCAATGCCATTATCATGGATATTAATTACACATTCTTCAGCGCAGACTAATTCGACATTGATTTGACTAGCAGTGGCATGTTTACGCGCATTAGATAGCGACTCCTGTACGATATGCATAATCTGAAGCACATGCCCCTCTTGTAGCAAAGGTACCTCTCCATCAATGTTAAAGCTAGTTTTAATGCCAGTTTTTTCTTCGAACTTATCAAGTGCACTACGAATAGCTGTTGGCAAATCAGTGCCAGTGATGCGCGTGCGAAAATGCATTAACAGTTCTCGAACGTCATCATAACTTTCTTGAACGCCTTCGCGAATTTTTGCCAACCCTTTTACAGCATCGGCATTATGGCCATTTTGAAAGTCTTCTTGCAATAGCTGCACTTGGATATTAAGAAAAGCCAAGGATTGCGCAATGCTATCGTGTAGCTCCTGCGCAAGATGATTACGTTCTTCAGAAATGGCCATTTCGATATCTAATGTAGCCAGCTCACTGTTTTTTGCCTCAATACTACGAGTCTTTTCTTCAACCCGTCGCTCTAGTGTCATATATAGATCTTTTAGTTCATCAGCCATATGATTAAAGCCTACCGCCAACTCACCAAGCTCATCTTGGCTAGTTATTGGCAAACGCACAGAAAAGTCAGCCGTTGTCATGCGTTTAATCCCATCATGCAACTGCGTCACTGGGCGAACAACCATCTGCGAAAACAAATAAACTAGCAAGACTGTACCTAGCAATGCCAAAATCATCAAAAAAATCTGTAATAATCTTAATAGCAATGTGGCGCTATGGTTACTACGCTCAACTAAGGTCACTAAGTCATTAATGTCAGCAACATAATGCTCAAGCATCGGTCTATAGCTTTTCAACTCAACCTGCTGCTCTAGTATGTTAGAACTATTGAGGATTTTCCCAATTTGAGGCTTAACGTCAGCGTACCATGACCGACTTAACTGTGCCATTTTAGAATGCACATCAACCTCTTTAGGTAAAAATAGTGGTCGACTAGGATTACCATGCGCTAGCTCATTCAAAGTATTCTCAAATAACACCATCTCATACTGAATATCACGATGTAACTGTGCTGTAGGTGCGACTATCTGCTGCTCAAGTAAGTAAGCAATACGATAAGATCGCATGCGTTCACGGCCCGCATCGTTAATGGCGGCGGCACCGCCTTCTAAACGCCATGACGCCATCAACGTAGACCCTATAGCCACTAGTGCCACTAAAAAATATATCACTAGCACGCCGGTGATCTTGTCACGAATTTTTAACCTAATCATGGGTGACTGAAACCCCTTTGGTGAGTGAAATATCAGGTACTGTCAGTTTGTTAAAGCAATTACCCATGTAGATCTCATGGCATCAATTTTAAGTTATGGAATACCAAGCACCTTCAGGTATTCATCAAGCGTGAGTGTGATGCGCTCAATAGAATTTGTGATTTCATCCAAACGGGTGTTTGAATCAAGGTGCAGTTTTTCTAGTAAGGCTTTGTGCTTTTCAATCGCATCTAAATGCACATCGAGTTTAGTATTTTTTAATTCTTGCTGGGCCATTGCTATTCCCCTTATTTATTAAATATCTACTATAGCGGTTTTACCGCACCGCAGTTTGCATTTAAACATTAGCTGCTAACATCCATTTTTATAAATGGGTTGCCTCTGGCCGAACCTCGAATATTCAGAGCTGACATTTACGACCCTTAGGCAATATTCAGATTTACTCAAAATTACGTAATCCATCTACATTGGTAATTACAATCTCCTTACCATTAACTTCGATAAGCCCTGCACTGTTTAGCCTAAGCATGACGCGTGAAAGCGTTTCTGGAGTAATGTTAAGCATGGATGCAATTGTCAGCTTGCTGGCGGGCAACAGTAATCGCCCTGGGTTGGGTGAGTCTGCGCTCATTTGTAATAGATAACCAATCAAGCGTTGCGTGCTGTTTTGCAAAGAGATTGATTCAATATCGTTAACGAGTTGACGATTACGTGCAGAAATACCGGCTAACATTCGTCTTACTACAGTGACGTCATTATCCAGAATATCAAAGATTGCTTCTCTGGTAATGAGTAATACTTTTGAGTCTGCGGTGGCCTGCGCATAAATTGGGAAAGAACGCTCTAAAAACAAGACGGCTTCACCAAAACTTTGTCCGGGTTGTATTAACCCTATGACTTTTTCATCCCCTTGTGGTGAGATGACCCCCAGCTTTACCTGACCTTCTAGCAGTAAATAAAAACCATGCGCTCTATCGCCTCGGTTAAATAAAGTGCTGCCACGAGAAATCTCTAATAGCCTTGTGCCATTTGCTAGCTGCTCAATCTGGGCTAATTGAAGTTCTGAGAACATGTAAAACTCGGATAATCGCTGAGTGACAAATGTCTTATCCATCGTGAATCCCCTTTTATTTTATTTTAAGTATTGTCTACTAATTTACTTAAGTTTCAAAACTTGATGCGCATCAAGAACTGCCAATCAATGCTCTGTTAGCATGAACGCTGTAATTTTATTTACTCTTTAACTTTAAAGGAGCAATGTTATGAGCGCAACATTTACCAAATCGATGGCGCGAAACGTTTTTTACGGTGGTGGAGTTTTCTTCTTTCTACTGTTTTTAGCGCTTACTTTCGATACTATGAAGGTCCTTCCAAAGCGCGACAATAGCCAGAACATTACGCCAGCCGTGGCACACGGTAAAAAACTATGGGAAACGAACAATTGTATCGGTTGCCATACGTTATTAGGTGAAGGTGCTTATTTTGCACCAGAACTAGGTAATGTTTATGTTCGTCGCGGACCTGATTTTATTAAAGCTTGGATTAAAGGTCAGCCAACGGGTGTACCTGGTCTTCGTCAAATGCCTCAATTTAACCTGTCTGACATGGATATTGATGATTTGATTGCTTTTCTTAAATACGCTTCGGAAATTAAGACCAATAAATGGCCACCAAACATTGAAGGTTAATTCGTCATTATCTTAGGAGATTACTAAAATGAAATATACATCTCAAGCAGTGGCAAAGCCTTACTTTATTGCTGCCATTGCCTTGTTCCTCGGTCAGATTCTATTTGGTCTGATTATGGGTCTGCAATATGTGGTTGGAGACTTTTTGTTCCCTGCCATTCCTTTTAACGTCGCACGGATGGTGCATACCAACCTGCTGATTGTGTGGTTACTGTTTGGCTTCATGGGGGCATCGTACTTCTTAGTCCCGGAAGAGTCGGAAACAGAGCTGTACTGTCCCAAGTTAGCCATCATTACATTCTGGGTATTCTTGGCAGCAGGCGCCATGACAGTACTGGGCTATTTGCTAGTGCCTTACGCATCCCTAGCAAAATGGACTGGTAATGATCTTCTTAATACCATGGGTCGAGAGTTTCTTGAACAGCCATTGCCGACTAAAGTAGGTATTGTGTTAGTTGCATTATCTTGGCTATTTAATATTGTCATGACAGTGCTCAAAGGCCGCAAAACAGCGATTAGTTTAGTCTTATCACTTGGCATGTTGGGCTTGGCAGTATTCTTTCTGTTCTCGTTCTACAACCCAGTTAATCTAGTTAAAGATAAATTTTACTGGTGGTGGGTCGTGCATCTTTGGGTTGAGGGTGTGTGGGAATTGATTCTAGGTGCCATGTTAGCTTTCGTGTTAATTAAAGTGACAGGCGTTGATCGTGAAGTAATTGAAAAATGGTTATACGTCATCATTACCATGACATTAGTAACAGGTATTATCGGTACGGGTCACCACTATTACTGGATAGGCACACCAGCTTACTGGCAATGGTGGGGTTCAATATTCTCTGCATTAGAGCCAATTCCATTCTTTATGATGACGGTATTTGCTTTCAATATGGTGAATAAACGTCGCCGTGAACATCCAAATAAAGCGGCGGTACTTTGGGCGCTTGGTACCAGTGTGATGGCGTTCCTTGGTGCTGGTTTATGGGGTTTCTTGCATACTTTGGCACCCGTTAATTACTATGCACATGGTACGCAATTAACGGCAGCACATGGTCACCTAGCATTTTATGGGGCTTATGCATTAGTCGTGTTAACGATGATCTCTTATGCCATGCCAATTCTTCGGGGCCGTGCTGCTAACCCTGAAAAAGCACAAATCATGGAGATGTGGTCATTCTGGTTAATGACGATTTCTATATTCTTCATTACCTTGTTCCTGACTGGCGCAGGTATCGTGCAAATTTGGTTACAACGGATATCACCGACACCAATGAGTTTTATGGCGGTGCAAGATCAAATCTCTATTTTCTACTGGGCTCGTGAAGGTGCTGGCTTGGTATTCTTAATAGGTCTATTGGTTTATATCTGCAGTTTCTTTGTTAAAGGTGATAGTCGCGCAATTGAGTAATTAAATGAGCGGCAAGTAAAAAAGAGGGGCGATTGCCCCTCTTTTTTTATTACTTGATATGTATCAATGAACAATCAGATGCAACAGTGCATGCTTCAATCTGCTAGCTTATTTAACGTAGTGCAATATATTGGAATTACAAATTGGATGCTCAAAGTACCCACATTAGCTTGGTAGAAATGTCGAATTATCAATTGGCTACCGGCAAAAAAAATCTGCCAGGTGATTTTGCGCTTTGGATTTTTATCTTCGCTGAAATGCTGGTATTTGGCGTTTTGTTTGTGGCTTATGCCTTTACCCGTGCATATCATATTGAGCTATTCAATGAGTCGCAACTTACCTTAAGTCGTACTTCTGGCGCAATCAACACTTTAGTGCTCATTACCAGTAGTTATTTTGTGGTGCGCGGTGTAACTGCTATTAAACAAGGCGTATCTAAGCAATGTGCATATTGGCTTACTGGTGCTTTTTTGCTTGGTGGCATATTTATTAGCATTAAACTGGTGGAGTTTCATGCCAAGTATGCCGCCGATATCAGCATGAGCACTAACGCTTTTTATATGTTTTATTTATCGCTTACTTTTTTTCATTTCATGCATGTGCTCATGGGCATGATTATCTTAGCTTTCATCATCGTTAAAGTGCGAAGGGGAGGCTACAGTGCGCAAGATTATGTGGGTGTAGAAACAGGCGCCTCGTTTTGGCACATGGTAGATTTTTTATGGATTATACTTTTTCCATTGGTTTACATTATTCGCTAGGGCTATGATGAAACAAGCTAATCCACAATCAAACATTGGTGCTACTGTTATTTGGCTCATTTTAGTGGTGTTGACGCTTACCACATGGCGTATCGGTGAAGCTGGGATGGTGGGTAAAAGTACCATGCTGCTATTACTGTTTATCGCTATGATTAAAAGCCAAATAGTGGCGAATTATTTTATGGCCTTGCGTCATACTAGGTTAATTTGGAGAGCTATCATGTTTGGCTACTTTGTAATTGTTGGCGGCTTAATTGCATTCGCTTATTTAATCAGTTTGGCTTAGTGCTTATTAGCATTATATTTACTCACTTATAAAGTAATACAGGAATCATCATGCAAAACCTACCTTTTTACCAAGTGCAAGGCAGTGAAATTGAGCTGTTTGAACGGGCATGGCGTAACCGCTTACCCTTGCTGATTAAAGGGCCAACAGGCTGTGGTAAAACACGCTTTGTCGCCCATATGGCTGCCAAGCTGGGCTTGCCATTGCATACAGTTGCTTGTCACGATGACTTGACCGCTGCCGACTTGGTGGGGCGCCACCTGATTGTGGATGGCCAAACCGTATGGAGTGATGGGCCCTTAACGCGGGCAGTACGTGAAGGCGGTATTTGCTATTTGGATGAAGTGGTAGAAGCACGAAAAGATACCACGGTTGTGTTGCATCCATTGGCTGATGATCGCCGTATTTTGCCGATAGATCGTACCGGTGAATTATTAGTGGCACCG
>CAILFU010000180.1 GCA_903833595.1 uncultured Pseudomonadota bacterium | reverse complement strand
CTTACGCGATTTGGTTAATGCCATTCCTTATGCGGCCATACAAAAAGGTGAGCTCACGGTGGGTAAGCAAGGCAAAAAGAATGTCTTTAATGGTCGAATTTTAGAAATTGAAGGCTTGCCCGATTTGAAGGTAGAACAAGCTTTTGAATTTGCCGACGCCTCTGCTGAACGTTCTGCGAATGGTTGTACGGTTAAGTTAAACAAAGCGCCCGTGATTGAATTTTTAAGTTCGAATATCGTGCTCATGCAAAACATGATTGATAATGGCTATGAAGATGCTCGTTCACTACAACGTCGAATTGCGAGTATGCAGGCTTGGTTGGCAAAACCTGAATTGTTAGAACCTGATGCTAATGCTGAGTACGCCTATAAACTTGAAATTGATTTAAATGAAATTAAAGAGCCATTAGTGGCGTGTCCTAACGATCCTGATGACATTAAGCCATTGTCAGCGGTGGTAGGCGATAAAATTGACGAGGTATTCATTGGGAGTTGTATGACCAATATTGGTCATTACCGTGCCGCAGCAAAAGTCTTAGAAGGTTCTGGCAATATTCCTACGCGTTTATGGATTGCGCCACCCACTCGTATGGATGAAGCACAATTAAGAGACGAGGGTGTTTATTCCGTGTTTGGCGTAGCCGGTGCCCGCACAGAAATACCAGGTTGTTCTTTATGTATGGGTAATCAAGCACGTGTAGCCGATAAGGCTACAGTGTTCTCAACCAGTACGCGTAATTTTGATAATCGTATGGGGATGGATGCTCGTGTTTATTTAGGTTCAGCGGAGTTGGCGGCAGTGTGTGCAAAACTTGGTCGTATGCCAACGCATGCTGAATACATGGAAACAGTTGGCAATAAATTACAAAATACTGCTGAAATTTATAAATACCTTAACTTTGACCAAATGCCAGATTATTCTGCAAGCATGGCAAAAGCGAAAAAAATCATTCCAATTACTGAAGTCGCTCATTAATTGCGATATTTAACTTTACGCTCATCCTTTAACTTGTAAAAGGATGAGCGTAAGACTATATTGCTGTGTAATATTTTTTATAGACTGCAGTATGCCCCCACAAGACAACGACATCAAAACCGACAATCCAAACGCCCATATTTTTAATGAGGAAACCTTAGCTGAGGTTCCAAAACGTGGTGCATGGAAGTGGATGTTACCGCTGACTTTAGTGCTGGCAACTGCTGTTTTTGCTGCTTGGCGGTTTGGTTGGCATGCCAAGGCGGTGACTACTGGGGTGGTACTGGTTGCTGCTGGGTCTCATGTACTTGCTTGGATATTAGGCATCATTACGCTAGTGCCTATTATTGGTCCTATACTGGTTAAAGTACTCAGTTTATCTATTATTTGGCTGTTAAATGCAGTCGGTTATTTGGTCTCCTATGTGGCAATTAAGCGTGGCTATTCTAAAGATGTATTGAGTTATCGTGGAATTACTATCGCACTTCTCACAGGCATTGTGATTGGCTTCGTGATGGGTAGTTTGATTTAGGACATTGGCTTAATTTCACCGTATGGTCATCACTAAAATAAAACAATCTCGTGCTTATCAGCATCTTCTAAAATTGACGGATTTTTTACCGGCCATTTTCTTTTTTGGTGGGTTCTTATGGGATGCGCTCACCATAGGCCGTAATGTTGCCGCTTTGGATTTGTTTATTCTTGCAGCTTATCTATTGGCAGCAGCAAGTATTCTATATTTTATTGGGCAG
>CAILFU010000179.1 GCA_903833595.1 uncultured Pseudomonadota bacterium | reverse complement strand
TGAGTGTGCCGTGGTCCATTACCTGAAGCAGAATGTTGAAGATATCAGGATGGGCTTTTTCAATCTCGTCTAGCAATAACACGCAGTAGGGGTGCTTGGTGATTGCTTCAGTCATCAACCCACCTTGCTCAAAACCCACATAGCCAGGAGGCGCACCAATCAAGCGTGAGACAGCATGACGCTCCATATACTCGCTCATGTCAAAGCGAATCAATTCTATGCCCATGATATAAGCCAATTGTTTCGCGACTTCCGTTTTACCTACGCCAGTAGGCCCGCTAAATAAGAAATTGCCAATCGGTTTATTGCTTTGTCCTAAACCACTGCGTGCCATTTTCACGGCAGATGTCAGTACTTCAATCGCCTTGTCTTGGCCGAATACTACCGATTTTAAGTCACGATCTAATGTTTTAAGTGCACTACGATCATCGCTAGAGATGTTTTTAGGTGGTATGCGTGCAATTTTAGCGATGATATCTTCAATCTCTTTATTGCCGATGACTTTCTTTTGTTTCGATTTTGGCAGTATGCGCTGTGCTGCACCTGCTTCATCAATCACATCAATCGCCTTATCAGGCAAATGGCGGTCATTGATGTATTTAGCCGATAACTCAGCAGCTGTGGTCAATGCGCTTACCGCGTATTTAACGTTGTGATGAGTCTCGAACCGGGATTTTAAGCCTTTTAATATTTCTATGGTTTCGGCCACGCTAGGCTCAGCCACATCGATTTTTTGAAAACGGCGTGCTAAAGCGTGATCCTTCTCAAACACACCTCGATACTCTTGATAAGTGGTCGCACCAATGCATTTAAGTGTGCCATTTGACAGTGCTGGTTTGAGTAAATTACTTGCATCTAGCGTACCACCACTGGCGGACCCTGCACCTATGAGCGTATGAATTTCATCAATAAATAATATAGCTTCGGGTTTTTCAGCCAATTGTTTCATGACTGCTTTGAGACGTTGTTCAAAGTCCCCGCGATATTTGGTGCCTGCAAGTAATGCGCCTAAGTCCAGCGAATAAACAGTGGCATTAGCCAATACGTCAGGGATATCTTTTTCAACGATACGGCGCGCCAAGCCTTCAGCTATGGCTGTTTTACCCACACCAGCTTCTCCAACTAACAAAGGATTATTTTTACGGCGGCGGCAAAGTGTTTGTACGACGCGTTCCAATTCAGGTCCGCGGCCAATGAGTGGATCAATCTTGCCTGCAGCCACTTGTGCATTTAAATTAAGCGTGTAGTTTTCAAGGGCGCCATTAGGTGTAGCTTCTGCATCAACCTCTTGATCTACCCCTTCTGATTTAGATGTTTCAGCAATTTTTGACACGCCATGCGAAATGAAATTGACGACATCAAGTCGCGTCACCCCTTGTTGGTGCAAGAAAAATACAGCATGTGAATCTTTTTCACCAAAAATTGCCACCAGCACATTTGCACCCGTCACTTCTTTTTTGCCAGATGACTGCACATGTAGCATAGCGCGTTGAATGACCCGCTGAAAACCTAATGTAGGTTGTGTGTCAACGTCATCTTGGCCATTGACTGTTGGGGTATGCTCATCAATGTATTGATTGAGTTCGGTGCGTAATATTTCTAATTTTGCACCACACGCTCGCATGACTTCAGCCGCAGTTGGATTGTCTATCATTGCAAGTAGCAAATGCTCAACCGTAATGAGCTCATGGCGCTTTTGTCTAGCGTCCATAAATGCCATGTGAAGGCTAACTTCTAACTCTTGAGCAATCATTTTAAATCCTTACGTTCTATATATAGTATCAATCAACTCAAATTTTACACTGCGCCTACCACTAAGCTGGATCTACTTCGCATTGCAATGGATGTTGTAGCTCTTTTGCGAAGTTTAGTACCTGATTCATTTTTGTTTCTGCAATGTCTTGTGTATATATCCCACAGACGCCTACGCCCTCAGTATGTACTTGGAGCATAATTTTTGTCGCTTGTTCACGATTTTTGTTAAAAAATCGTTCTATACATTCAACTACAAATTCCATGGGCGTGAAATCATCATTTAACAACAACACTCTAAACATGGGTGGCAATTTTATTTTTGCTATTTCAGGTCTAAGTATTGTACTGCTATCGTTTGGTAAGTTAGCCATATGAATCTATTTTGAGCTAACCTATAAAAAATTCAAGTGTAATTTGAATAGGTTGATGGTAAATGAATAATTAAATTTCATTGTGTGGAATAAGCAAGCAAAAGACTAGCAGATTAAGGAAATATCTTAACGCTTTTGACAATGCGGTCTTGGGTTTGCACAATTTCTAGTACATGACTACCAACTTTGAAGCTGGTGTTGGATTCTGGAATGTCTTCAAAATGCTCGATAATTAATCCGTTGAGTGTACGCGGACCATCGAGTGGAAAATGGAGGTTTAGTTTTTTATTGAGATCACGTAATGTGCTACTGCCATCAACTAGCCAACTGCCATCTGCTTCTTTACGATAGCTCCCTAGTCGAGAGGGTGACTGTGTAGTGAAGTCGCCTATCATTTCTTCTAATATATCTTCTAAGGTGACTAAGCCCTTAAACTCACCATATTCATCAACTACCAATGCAACACGCTGCTTATTTTCTTGAAACTGCTGTATTTGCGTATAAAGCGGTGTACCAGATGGAATGAAATAAGGTTCAGCAATTACGTCACGTAGCATTTCTTTATCTAGGGCGTTACTTTCATTATTGACGCGTAATTGCGACATAATTTTGCGTAAATGCAAAATGCCAATGATTTCTTCATGCTCACCTTGACGTACTGGAAGGCGCGTGTGCTGACTATTAGAAATTTGCTGCAAAATATCATCTAGTGGCGCATCGAAATCTATTGCCTCCACTTGCGTATGCGCAGTCATCACATCATCGACGGTAATTTTTTCTAACTCAAACAAATTCAACAAAATAGACCGGTGCTTTTTAGGGATGAAATGTCCTGCATCGGTCACAATGCTCCGCAATTCATCAGTGGTGACAGCGTGTTGTGATTCTTCAAAATTGGCTTTTATGCCAAGTAAAAGCATAAAACCTTTAACAAATAGGTTTACAAATGACACGATAGGATTAAATAGCCACAGCAAAGGGTAGAGTAAATAGCTACAAGCGAAGGCAAATTTTTCAGGGTGAGCAGCGGCAATGACTTTTGGAGAAATCTCACTAAACACTAATATGATAAAAGTAAGTGCAAGCGAGCCTACGCCTAGCACGTATTTACCTTCACCAAATAAGTGATGGCTAATTAGTACCTCTATGGCAGATGCGGCAACAATACAAAGTGTGTTGCCCAGTAAAATAACACCCAGTAACTTGTCAGTTTTAGATAATAAAATACTCGCTAAACGAGCGCCGCGATGGCCTTGCTTGGCCAAATGCTTCATCCGATAACGGTTGAGTGACATGAGGCTGGTTTCTGAGATGGAGAAAAAAGCAGTACACAGCAGCAGCAACACCAGAATGCCAAACTGCCAACTTAAGGGAATATTATCCAAGGAAGTCTATTTTATGTGGTGAACGATGTTGTGAGTGTAACCGTGAGGGGCATGACAAATCAAGTGTGCATCAAGAAGAAGCACACTTGATTATTCATACAAGGGAAGTTAATTGTTTAAGAGGCAAAGTCTGAAGGATGAGGCTCAGCAAAAACTTCTTTTTTGCCACTATCTTTCGCGGCGCCTTCTTTTTTATCGATATCACCAATTAAGTTAGCGCGATTGACACCAAGCCACATAGCGATAGGGCATGCGACCAGTACTGAAGAGTAAATGCCAAATAAAATACCGATGGTAAGTGCCAGTGCAAAGTTATGTAATACTTCACCACCAAATAGTAGCATCGAGCCGACCATAGTTTGCGTCATGGTATGCGTGATAATCGTGCGTGACATGGTGCGAGTAATTGCATTATCAATGACTTGCACCACACTGGCTTTACGCATTTTACGGAAATTCTCACGCACCCGGTCAAACACCACGACAGATTCATTGACTGAATAACCCAAGACCGCCAAAATTGCCGCAAGCACGGTCAGGTTAAACTCCCATTGAAAGAATGCAAAAAAGCCTAAAATAATCACCACGTCATGCATGTTGGCGATAATCGCTGCGACGGCAAAACGCCATTCAAAACGCAGCCATAGATATAACACAATGCCTAAGCTCACAAAGAATAGTGCTAAGCCACCATTTTCATAGAGTTCATCACCTACTTGTGCACCAACAGCTTCCACGCGACGTATTTCAGCATTTGGATCGGCAGCCACTAGAGCGGTTTTCACTTGTTCAGACAGTTGGGAGACTGATAACCCTGTTTTGATGGGTAAGCGGATGAGTACGTCATGGCTAGAACCAAAGTTTTGTACAGTCGCTTCTTTTAAGCCTATGCTGTCTACCGCTTTACGGACATTTTCTAGGTTGGCAGCTTGTGGGTAGTTGACTTCCATGACGGTACCGCCAGTAAAGTCAACGCCAAAATTTAAGCCGCGTGTGGCTAAAAATACAATCGCTAAGATGAATGTCACCAATGATATTGCGGTCGTGAGGCGACCGTAACTCATAAAGGGGATATCATTTTTAATTCTAAATAATTCCATAATGTGTACTCTAAATAGTAGGTTTTTGAGCTTAAGCTTTGTAAATCTGGCCGATGGATAACTTGCTAAGCTTACGGCGATAACCGTAGATTAAATTCACCATGGCGCGTGATACCAGTACTGCACTAAACATTGATGTCAAAATGCCCAATACGTGCACCACTGCAAAGCCTTTAATTGGGCCAGTACCAAACATAAATAGTGCTAAGCCGGCAATTAAGGTCGTGACGTTTGAATCTAAAATGGTATCCCATGCACGTTCATAACCCGCATGAATGCTGGCTTGTGGTGTATTGCCATTGCGCAACTCTTCACGTACGCGCTCGTTAATCAGCACGTTAGCATCAATCGCCATACCAAGCGCTAAGGCAATGGCTGCCAAGCCTGGTAAGGTGAGTGTCGCTTGTAGCATCGACAATATGGCCACGAGTAGTAATAAGTTAATAGCGAGTGCGGCCACTGAAACGACACCAAATGCTAGATAATAAATCATCATCATGACGGCAATGGCGGCAAAGCCCCACATGGTTGAATGCATCCCGCGGTTGATGTTGTCTTGACCCATGCTAGGCCCGACAGTTCGTTCTTCAATAATATCCATAGGCGCGGCAAGTGCGCCAGCGCGTAATAGCAATGAAATATCTGTGGCTTCTTGCGTGTTGGCCATGCCAGAGATTTGTACGCGACCACCGCCAATTTCTTCGTTAATGGTGGGTGCAGTAATGACTTCGGTACTACCTTTTTCAATCAGCAATATCGCCATACGTTTACCGACATTTTCACGCGTGACTTGTTGAAAAATTCTTGCACCACGCGCGTCTAGCGTTACATTCACAGTGTTTCTGCCAGATTGGCTATCAACGCCTGGACCCGCATCAGTAATGTAATCACCAGTGAGTGCTACATTCTTTTTCACTAAGATCGTGCGACCATCGCGGTTTTTAAATACATCGTCACCTAATGGTGCTTGGCCTTTTTCAGCCTTTTCTAGCGTAGCGGCATCATTTTTTTCTTCGTCAACCAACCGAATTTCTAAAGTCGCGGTACGACCCAAAATATCTTTTGCTTTGGCGGTATCTTGCACACCAGGCAATTGTACGACAACACGATCAGCGCCTTGCTGTTGAATGATGGGCTCTGCTACACCTAGCTCATTAATGCGATTGTGTAATGTTTGAATATTTTGCTTAATAGCAAAATCTTGAATACGTTTTTGTTCTACTAAATTAAGTGAGGCTTTTAAAACTTTCTCTTCACCATTAGTCGATTCAGTCAGCGTTAAGTTAGGATATTCTTTGCTAATAATGGATTTTGCTTTGACGAGCTCGGCTTCATTATTGAAGTTAATCTGTACGGTTTCACCTTCACGGCTAACACCAACGTAGGAAATACGTTCTTTACGTAGTGCGATTCTAAAGTCACCCACAAAACGTTCAGCAGCTTTACTTAGTGCGGCTTTCATGTCCACTTGTAGTAGAAAATGTACGCCACCACGCAAATCTAAACCTAAATACATGGGTTTAGCACCCAGGTTACGCAACCAGTTAGGTGAGCGAGAGAGTAAGTTGAGCGCTACCGTGTAATCTTTACCAAGATTTGCCTGTAATACATCTTTGGCTTTAATTTGCGTGTCCGTATTAGCAAACCGCGCTTTTACGCCACGCGCATCAAGATATACGCCATCGTAGGCAATTTTTTCTTGTTGAAAGATGGCTTCGACTTGGCCTAGTAGGGCTGCGTCAAGTTTCATTGTGTTTTTAGCGGGTGTAATTTGCACCGCTGGTGATTCACCAAAGAAATTTGGAATGGTGTAAATTAGCCCAATCAAAATCATGATTGCAACGAAGATGTTTTTCCACATCGGATAGCGGTTCATAGTCTGGCTCTAGTCAATAATGGGTTGAGGGTGAATCAATACGGCTTTAAATTACAAGCCCTTAATTGTACCTTTAGGTAATGCGCTTTGTACTGCATGTTTTTGTACGGTAATTTCTGTATTGGCAGCAATTTCAACGCTTACAAATGCATCCGTCACTTTAGTCACTTTACCTACTATGCCACCACTAGTAATTACTTCATCGCCTTTTTGTAAGGCGGCAATCATTGCGCGTTGTTCTGTAGCAGCTTTCATTTGTGGACGGATAATCATGAAGAAAAATAATACAAAAATGACGATGAGTGGTAAAAAACTCATTAAATCAGTACCTGTTGTGGCGCCTGCTGCGTATGCATTTGAAATAAACACGATGATTACCTCTTAAATAATTGCTTAGGTTGGAAAAAATTAGCTTCGGATTTTAACACAGACTCCCAGTTATTGCAGACTAGTCGTATTAGGATAAACTCGCACGCTTTGCGGTAAAAGCTAGTTTAAAGGCTTCAAATTCGCCTGCTTCAATGGCGCTTCGCATGCCAGCCATCAGTACTTGGTAATAGTGCAGATTGTGGATTGTATTTAAGCGCGATCCCAAAATTTCACCTATCTTGTGTAAATGATGCAAATACGCGCGGCTAAAGTTTTGGCAGGTATAACAGTCACAATCTGCATCTAGTGGCTGAGTATCGGTTTTATAACCGGCATTTTTAATCTTAATATCGCCATATTGGGTAAATAACCAACCGTTGCGGGCGTTACGTGTTGGCATGACGCAATCAAACATATCGATACCTTGGCTGACGGCCGCCACTAAGTCTTCTGGTGTGCCTACACCCATGAGATAACGTGGTTTGTTTAGTGGCATTTTAGGGGCGGTATGCGCTAAAATACGCAACATATCTTCTTTCGGTTCGCCGACAGATAAGCCGCCAATCGCATAGCCATCAAAGTTAATATCAGTTAAGCCGGCCAGTGAAACGTCACGCAATTCTTCATACATACCACCCTGAATAATGCCAAATAAGGCATTCGAATTGCCTTGGTGCGCTTCTTTGCTACGTTTTGCCCAACGTAATGAAAGTTGCATGGAGTCATTCGCTTCTTTAATAGTAGCGGGATAGGGCGTGCACTCATCAAAAATCATCACAATGTCAGCATTCAACACCTTTTGAATCCGCATCGATTCTTCAGGAGTTAAGAAACAACTATCGCCATTGATAGGTGAGCGAAATTTCACACCTTCTTCAGAAATTTTACGCAGTGCACCTAGGCTCCATACTTGAAAGCCACCTGAGTCTGTAAGTATTGGACCATCCCATCCCATGAATTGATGCAAGCCACCATGGGCGGCAATGACGTCTAAGCCAGGACGTAACCATAAATGAAAGGTATTGCCGAGTACGATATGCGCGTCAATTTCTTTAAGCTCTAGTGGT
Source organism: uncultured Pseudomonadota bacterium (assembly GCA_903833595.1). Classification (GTDB taxonomy): domain Bacteria; phylum Pseudomonadota; class Gammaproteobacteria; order Burkholderiales; family Methylophilaceae; genus Methylotenera. Next base: position 13,015 of record CAILFU010000179.1, on the reverse strand, counting down.
GACATGGCTTTAACCGTACCATAAGTGCCGACTGGCATGAAAGCAGGCGTTTGCACCTCGCCATGTGTAAGTGTTAATGTGCCGCGACGAGCAAGGCCGTCTTGTTTATGTAGTGTAAATTGCATGATGTAAATTCTATAGCGTAACTTTTATTGATAGGTCGCGATATTATCACAAGGCTTTGTTATACTTACTTAACTTATTCATGAATGGTTTAAACGTATGGTCGAATCAAACGAAAAGATTACTCCTAACGATAAAGTTAAACGCAGGTCGGTTGAAAATGCTGGCCTACGTGCGAGAGGCATTTACCTGTTGCCTAATTTATTTACCTCAGCGGCATTATTTTCTGGTTTTTTTGCCATTGTGCAGGCAATGAATGGACATTTTGAACTTGCCGCCATTGCGATTTTTATTGCGATGGTATTAGATGGATTAGATGGTCGCGTGGCCCGCATGACTAATACGCAAAGTGCATTCGGGGCGGAATACGATAGTTTGTCTGACATGGTTTCGTTTGGTGTTGCACCTGCACTTATTCTATATATATGGGCATTAAAACCACTGGGCAAGTTAGGTTGGTTGGCGGCCTTTATGTATTGCGCCTGCGCCGCTTTACGCTTAGCGCGATTTAACACCAAATTAGAAGATGAACATCAAGATAAACGTTATTTTCAAGGCTTGCCTAGCCCCGGCGCCGCAGCGTTGTTAGCCGGATTTGTGTGGGTTTCATATGAGTACGGCGTGAGCGGTCGAGATGTATTTTTTGGGATCCTGCAATGGAAGTGGATGGCTTGGGGGATTACAGTGTTTGCTGGCGCCTCTATGGTGTCGGATTTACGCTATTACAGCGGCAAAGATATTAACTTAAAACACAGCGTGCCATTTTTTGTCATTTTAGGCATTATGTTGGTTATGGTGCTGGTGTCTTATAGCCCGCCAGAAGTGTTGTTTTTTGTGATGGTGGTGTATGCGCTTTCAGGCTATGGACTATGGGCGCGTGATAAATTAAAGAAGTAGGCGGCTGATTGAGGCACTACCGGCTAATGCAGATAGATTGTTTCAAATTAAATACTTGCGGAATGTATTAAAAAATACTATATTTCTATCACTATGTTGAATTTACCTATTTCAAGTATTTTGTTTACGCTTAGCTTATTGGCTAGCGCATTACTCTTACGCAAATTATTTGCGTTACGTGTTGCTGTCCGTAGTACTCAAGCGCAGCGCACTCAAAAACTGCGCTAGCGCGCAAACTATCCCCCACACCCCATGTATTGAATGACGTTGCATCATAAAACTGCAGCGAAATGCTATATATTTGAGCTAAATTAACTGTAGCCAACATATACTAGCTATTAATTAAAGATTAAATTGAAAGTCAGGAAGCTTCTATGAAACAAGATCAAATTATCATTTTTGACACCACCTTGCGCGATGGCGAACAAAGCCCAGGCGCGGCCATGACTAAAGAAGAAAAGATTCGCATTGCCCGCCAACTTGAAAAATTAGGTGTCAACGTGATTGAAGCGGGTTTTGCTGCGGCTAGCCCAGGTGATTTTGATGCGATATCTGAAATTGCCAAAATTATTAAAAGCTCAACAGTGTGTTCACTTGCTCGTGCCAGTGAAAATGATGTGCGACGTGCAGGAGAAGCGATTAAACACGCGGCGAGTGGACGCATCCATACCTTTATTGCGACCAGCAAGATTCATATGGAAAACAAACTCCGTATGACTGAAGACCAAGTGGTCGAGCGTGCAGTGCAAGCCGTGAAATGGGCATTAGAATATACCAATGATGTTGAATTCTCGGCTGAAGATGCGGTTCGCTCTGAGATGAATTTTTTGGTGCGTGTATTCGATGCGGTGATTCAAGCGGGTGCTACGACCATTAACGTGCCAGATACCGTTGGCTATTCTATTCCAGCCCCTTGGGGCGAGCGTATGCGTGAGCTCATTAAACGCGTGCCTAATAGTGATAAAGTTGTCTGGTCTACGCATTGCCACAATGATTTAGGGATGGCGGTTGCAAACTCATTGGCGGCGGTTATGGGGGGTGCGCGTCAAGTGGAGTGCACTATTAATGGGTTGGGTGAACGTGCAGGTAATGCCAGTTTAGAAGAAGTCGTGATGGCATTGCGTACACGTAAAGATGTGTTTCATCTTGAAACCAGCATTGATGCCACGCAAATTGTACCGACCAGCAAGTTAGTCTCAACGATTACGGGTTACCCAGTACAGCCTAATAAGGCAATCGTGGGCGCTAATGCTTTTGCACATGAATCAGGCATCCACCAAGATGGCGTATTGAAACATCGCGAAACCTATGAAATTATGCGCGCCGAAGATGTCGGTTGGGGTGCTAATAAATTGACCTTGGGTAAGTTGTCTGGCCGCAATGCCTTTAGAACACGCTTAAAAGAATTGGGCATTGAGCTCGAAACGGAAGATTTGTTGAATGCCGCATTTTCTCGTTTTAAAGATTTGGCCGATAAAAAGTCAGAGATTTTTGATGAAGATTTACATGCTTTAGTGAGCGATGAATTTTTGTCTATAGCTATAGAGCATTACAAGCTTGTGTATTTGCAAGTGGCGTCAATTACCGGTGAGATTCCACATGCAACGATTACCTTGTCAGAAAACGGTATCGAACGACGTGCAGAAGCCAGTGGTGGCGGTCCTGTAGATGCGGCCTTTAAGGCGATTGAAAGTATCGCTAAAAGTGCTGCAGAGTTGCAACTTTATTCAGTCAACAATATTACCAGCGGCACAGATGCGCAAGGTGAAGTGACGGTGCGCCTCTCTAAAGGCGGTCGTATTGTGAATGGACAAGGGGCGGATACTGATATTGTGGTGGCTTCAGTGAAGGCTTATTTGAATGCGCTTAATAAGATTCAATCTAAATCCGAGCGCGCACATCCGCAGGTGTAACAATTACAATCTTGGGTGATAGCTTAATCTAATCAATAAGATTGCTAATGAAAATTAAAAGCCAAACGCTATTGGTTATTTTAGCGCTGTTTTGCACCTATTTTATTTGGGGTTCAACGTATCTTGCCATTCGTTTTGGCATAGAAAGCTTTCCACCATTTTTGATGGCAGGCATGCGCTTTTCCATCGCAGGCGCTATTTTATATATCGTCATCCGTTATTTAGGCGCGGCTAATCCTACAAAACAGCAGTGGCTAGGGGCGAGTGCCGTAGGTATTTTGTTGCCTGCCTTAGGAAATGGTACCGTGTGCTATGTGCAACAAACGATATCGTCTAGTGTAGCGGCACTTTCTATCGCCACTGCACCTATTTGGATGGCGATTTTTTCATCCATTTGGGGGCATAAAATAACTAATAAAGAATGGCTGGGTGTTGCCGTGGGTTTTGTAGGGATTGCACTGTTAAATATTGGTGGTAGCTTGCATGGTGAATTAACAAGTGAGCTTTTACTCATATTTGCGGCGGCGAGTTGGTCATTTGGCTCGGTGTGGGGAAGGCGCTTAGAGATGCCTGTGGGGTTGATGGCCAGTGCAACACAAATGCTAATCGGCGGCTTGGCACTGTTAGTGATGAGTGCTTTACAAGGCGAAACATGGCCACAACAGATTAGCCAAAAGTCATGGGGTGCGATGTTGTTTTTAATTGTGCTGGGCTCGTTAGTTGCTTACAGTGCTTATCAGTATTTGCTTAAAACCGTGCGGCCTTTGGTGGCAAGTAGTAATACCTTTGTTAACCCAGTCGTCGCTTTTACTGTTGGGATTTGGTTTGCGAATGAGCACGTGACCACAATAGAATTTATAGCACTTGCGGTAATATTAGTGGGTGTATTTTTAGTATTATCCGCGGGTAATAAAGAAATTTGATTTAAAGCAATTGACAATAAAAGACCTTAAATAATGAAACAAAATCTTGCGCTATTTGATTTAGACAACACCCTGCTAGCAGGGGATAGTGATTACAACTGGAGTTTATTCCTAATTAACCAGGGCTTGCTTGATGCGAAAACGCACCACGAGCGTAATGAGCAGTTTTATCTAGATTATAAAAATGGCCACTTGGATATTTATAAGTTTCTAGAGTTTCAATTAAAACCACTGTCGCAACATCCGGTAAAGTTTTTAGATGCTTTACATGTTAAGTTTATGGATCAAGTGATTCGTCCAATGATGACGAAAAAAGCACAAAACTTAGTGGATAAGCATAAAGCTCAAGGGGATTTATGCTTGATTATTACTGCGACTAATAGTTTTGTGACGAAGCCGATTGCTAGCGCTTATGGTATTGAGAATTTAATTGGGACAGATCCTGAAATGCTTGATGGCCAATACACTGGTGGTGTAACTGGGGTTCCTAGTTTTCAAGAGGGAAAAGTGACGCGCATTAACCAATGGCTAGCAGCGCGCGGCCAAACATTATCAAGTTTTGAAACGAGTTATTTTTACAGTGATTCTCACAATGATTTACCGCTAATGAAGTTAGTGACAAATCCTGTGGCAGTCGATGCGGATACGACTTTAACTGAATATGCTCAGCAGCAAGGTTGGCCTCACATTAGTTTGCGGGATTAGTTTTAGGGGTTATCGACCCAAAATCACCTGCAATATAAACTTACTGCCTAAGTAGGCCAGCAGTAATAACACAAAGCCAGTCAGCGTCCAGCGGATAGCTTTAATGCCTCGCCATCCATATTGGTATCTACCAAACAGCAAAGCCGCATAAATAAACCAGCTCGCGATAGAAAACACAGATTTGTGATTTAACTGCATTGGCTTGCCAAATATTTCCTCTGAAAACAACATGCCACTAATGAGCGTGATGGTGAGTAAAACAAAACCCAAGCTAATAATTTGAAACAACAAGGTTTCCATGACCATTAAAGGTGGGAAGCTTGGCAATTTAATTAATGTGGTTTTGTTGTGTAGGCTACGTTCAGCAAAAATCATCAATAGGGCATGCAACGTAGCAAAAGTGAATAAGCTGTAAGCCAATAAGGCAATGGCGATGTGTGCTAAGAATAGTGGCGATTCAGTATCAGGTAGGGTGTAATTTGCCACAGTGTAAGCGGGCAATATTGCAAAAATGGCTGATTGCGGCAGAATAAAAGCTTGCAAGCCCGCAAGGTTGTGTTTCAAATCAGCCAGCCCGTAAATAAGTACAGTTAACCATGCAATGACTGAGAGCACATTAAAAAAGCCTAAATTAAAGCCATTAGCAAAAATCACTTGGTACAACAACCAAGCATGAATAATCAGGCCTAGCCCAAGCATAGCAGTGCGCAATTTTGAAATTTGCGGTTTAGTTGTCATGTTTGCACCACGCCAAAAATTGGTCGCAACGGCTAAATAAATAAACACAACGGCCAAGTAGGGTAGTAATTTTTGTATTGAATAAGTCATAACGTAATTATGGCGCAAATATGCGGTAAATATAATAGCTTGATGTAAAATCGCATTCTAAATTACTTGTAAGAGTTAAAAATGCTAGAAAATCTAACCGATCGCCTACAAGGCGTTATTAAAAACTTACGTGGCCAAGCAAGGCTGACGGAAGACAATATTGCAGACGCAATGCGTGAAGTACGTATGGCGCTATTAGAAGCCGATGTCGCGTTACCAGTCGTTAAAGAATTTATTGCGCAAGTGAAACAGCGGGCGCAGGGTCAAGAGGTATTGCAAAGCCTAACGCCAGGGCAGGCTGTGATTCAGGTTGTGCACGATGAACTCACTGCGTTAATGGGTAAGGCTAATGTGGCTTTGAATTTAGCTGCAGTCGCGCCAGCTATTATTTTAATGGCTGGTTTGCAGGGTTCTGGTAAAACCACCACTTCAGCGAAGCTTGCAAAATTATTAAAAGAACAAAAGAAGAAAGTGCTACTCGCCAGCGCTGATGTTTACCGTCCAGCGGCGATTGAACAACTAAAAACACTGGCAAAGCAATTGGAAGTAGATTGCTTTGATAGTAACGCCAGTCAAAAGCCTATAGACATTGCCAATGCTGCATTAGATTTTGCTAAGCGCGGCTATTACGACGTGATTATTTTCGATACCGCAGGTCGCTTAGGGATTGATGAAGCGATGATGGCCGAAATTAAGGCCTTACATACATTACTGAATCCGATTGAAACCTTGTTCGTGGTCGATGCGATGCAAGGCCAAGATGCTGTTAATACCGCAAAAGCCTTTGGTGATACTTTGCCGCTGACCGGCGTCATTTTGACTAAGTTGGATGGTGATTCACGGGGCGGTGCAGCATTGTCTGTGCGCCATGTGACGGGTAAACCGATTAAGTTTATCGGTGTGAGTGAAAAAGTAGATGGCCTAGAGCCATTCCACCCAGAACGCATGGCTTCACGCATACTGGGCATGGGCGATGTGCTAGGTTTAATAGAGCAAGCACATAAAAATGTGGACATGGCAGAGGCGCAAAAACTCGCCGATAAAGTTAAATCGGGTAAGAACTTTGATTTAGATGACTTTAAAATGCAAATGTCTCAAATGCGCAAAATGGGTGGTATGGGTGCGCTGATGGAGAAAATGCCATCACAAATCGCTGGCATGGCCGCCAAAGTCAATCCGGAAGATGCGGATAAAAGTATTCGTCGCATTGAGGGCATTATCAATAGTATGACCGCGCTAGAGCGTCGCAAACCAGAGCTGATTAAAGCCACACGTAAAAAACGCATTGCTGATGGTAGTGGTGTGCAAGTGCAAGAGGTGAATCGTTTATTAAAGCAATTTGAAGAAACTCAAAAAATGATGAAAATGTTTGCCAAAGGCGGCATGGCAAAAATGATGCGTAGCATGGGTAATTTGATGGGTGGCAAAATGCCGGGCATGCGCTAAAAATTAAGAATATAAAAACTTAACTTATTTGTCAGTTATCCGTTGACCAAACTTGGAGTTTCTAGCATAATTGCGCCCTTTCGTAAGTAATGCAAATCACTCAACGAATAAAGCAGTAAAGAAATACCCATTTACTACAATGGGGCGTTAGCTCAGCTGGTAGAGCAGCGGACTTTTAATCCGTTTGTCGTGGGTTCGATCCCCGCACGCCCTACCAATATCTAAAAGGCTTCCAGAGATGGGAGCCTTTTTCAATTCTAGTCACGCAGACTACGTGTAGATTACAAATCCTTCATTAGCATGTGGCGCCATAGCGCCTAAAATTACCAATGTCGTATAACGCCAGCGACAATAAAGATATTTGTGATTACATATATCAAAACTATAACAGTTCTGATAATGGCTATCTTATCCGCTTCCTTATCATCATTTGATGCCTTTTCGCCTAGTGCTTTAGCCCATAAATGCCACATATATTATCCCTAGTTACTTAGTCATTCCATTTAATACTTATACGAGATTGATATTGTCTACAAACTCAGTCATTGCATTACCAAAGGTCAAATGTTGATCGATATCAAAATGCACCCCATCCACGTTGCTGGAGGTTGTGACGGTAGCGGCATCAAAAAAATGACACTGCAATTCATTACATAACGCTTGATAAGCTTCAGCTAGGCCAATACATTTCTTTTCTGCACCATTAAACTTTGTCGCAATATCACCTTTAGGTTCCAGTATAGGTGGAGGCGCCACAACCAGTATTTCAGGCATTTTCATGCCTGGTTCTAAAATGGTATTTCTAATTTCATTAATGAGCGCGCACATGCCCTTTTTAGCATCTAAGGCTGTATGTTCATGATTGGCCTGAAAGTCATTTGCACCTAACATTAAAATGACTAACGACAGCGGCGAATTAATCTCTATGCGTTGAGATAGGCCGATTAAACCATTTCTTCCTGGCCTGATGGCATCTTCGTACATCGTGCGTCGACCATTTAAGCAGTCTTCAATGACTCGAACGTTTTTTCCTTCGTTTCTGAGATTTAACTCAAGAATACCAGGCCATCTTTGATTGAAGGCAAAACGATTGCGTGACATGGGGATAATGCCCCATGAGATTGAGTCAGAATAGACGAGGATGTGCTGCATATTCACGGTTTACATCTCCAAGCAAATTTTGCCAAAGTGTTTGTTACTTTCTTTTTAGCGAAAAGCCTCAACAATATTTTATAACGGGAATACTTTACTTTAGCAGACGATGCTTTTCTATTTTGCTATAATTCGACTAGTTGTTTGAAATTACTTTTAATGGGGTGTTAGCTCAGCTGGTAGAGCAGCGGACTCTTAATCCGTTTGTCGCGAGTTCGATCCTCGCACGCCCTACCAACGCAATCGCCATGCTGGAAAATATGAATCACCGTAATTTATTTTGCAAAAGCATCATTAAGAATTCCTTAATCAATGGCTGTTATTCTAACGCCACAGATTCCCAATCCACTCATTTGATTCGGAGCATTTAATCATGTTCATGGCGCAGGATTTAGCTTGCTTGCGTGGGGATCGATTGCTCTTTAAAAATGTTGGTTTTGAACTTAAAGCAGGTGGCTTGCTGTATGTGTTAGGTGAGAATGGTTGTGGTAAAAGTAGTTTATTAAGAATGTTATGCGGTCTACTTATGCCAGAGCAGGGTGCAGTATTCTGGGGCAACAAGAAAATTAAAGAAGATGCAGAAAGTTATTTGCCAAATTTAACGTATATTGGCCATTTAAATGGTCTTAAAGATGACCTCACTGCATTGGAAAATTTGCAAATTTCAGCACGTTTGGCAGGTAATGATGTCAGTAGCAAACAAGCATTAGCAGCACTAACGGCAATAGGCATTGCACGTTGCGCAAACTTGCCTGTACGTGTACTTTCGCAAGGGCAAAAAAGGCGTGTGGCGCTTGCCATGCTGTGGTTAACGCAAAGTCAATTATGGATTTTAGACGAGCCTTTTGCTGCGTTGGATGTGGCTTCAACTGAAGTGCTAGCGTCACGACTTGGTGAACATATGTCGAATGGCGGCATGACAATTATCACCACGCACCAAGATGTTTCGATTAGTGCACTCACCACTCAAACTTTAAGGCTTAGCGCTTGAAAACGGCCTGGACAAATGCTTGGCTCACGGTACTTAAGCGTGATCTCCTGCTAGCCCTGCGTCGGCGGTCTGATATTGCTACGACACTGTTTTTCTTTGTGATTGTGTCTAGTCTTTTTCCATTGGGCATAGGCCCAGAACCTGCGGTATTGAGTAGTATTGCGCCAGGCGTATTATGGGTGGCGGCATTATTGGCGGGGATGATTTCTCTTTCACGATTATTTTCAGCAGATTTTACCGATGGTACTTTAGAACAAATGTTGCTTGCGCCTGAACCACTGGCGTTGCTCGTGACGGCAAAAATTCTAGCGCATTGGCTAGTGTGTGGTTTGCCTGTGGTGCTGCTGGCGCCGTTGATTGGTTTGCAATATGCATTGCCCAATGAGGCGCTATTGGTGTTGGTTTATTCATTATTGCTAGGTACGCCAACCTTAAGTTTAATTGGTGCGATTGGTGCGGCGCTTACGCTAGGCGTGCGGGGTAGTGGTTTGTTGGTTGCATTGTTAGTATTGCCATTGTATATTCCAGCACTGATTTTTGGCGCTGGCGCAGTGGCGGCAAGTCAGCATGGAATGAGCGCCCAGGCACATCTTTCATTGTTGGCCGCTTGTTCTTTATTGTCTTTAGTATTGGCGCCTTTGGCAACAGCGGCTGCCTTACGTATTTCTGTAGAGTAAATTTGATATGAACATTAAATGGTTTAAATATTCTTCTCCGCAAACTTTTTACCCTTTAGCCGGCAAAATGATTCCTTGGTTTGCTTGGTTAGCGGTGGTATTGGCAATTGCTGGGTTGTATGTGAGTTTTGCTATCGCGCCCACTGACTTTCAGCAGGGTGAGGCCTACCGCATTATCTTTGTCCATGTGCCTGCCGCTTGGATGTCGATGTTTATTTATATCGTGATGGCAGTTTGGGCTGCAATAGGGCTTGGCCTCAATGCTAGATTGTCTGCCATGATGGCACAAGCCTTAGCCCCTACAGGTGCCATTTTTACGTTATTAGCACTGGTGACAGGTTCATTATGGGGTAAGCCTATGTGGGGTGCGTGGTGGGTATGGGATGCACGCTTAACGTCTGAATTGATTTTATTATTCTTATATTTAGGCTTTATGGCCTTGCAGTCTTCTATTGATGATCCACGTCGGGCAGATCGCGCTGGTGCATTATTAGCTTTGGTGGGCGTGGTCAATGTGCCGATTATTTATTTTTCAGTGAAATGGTGGAATACCTTACATCAAGGATCAACCATTAATATGGGCGTTGCGCCTAAAATGGCGATGACTATGTTGCTAGGCATGTTGCTCATGGCGTTGGCGTTTTGGATGTATAGCATTGCAGCAGCCTTAATGCGCGTGCGTTGCATTATGTTAGAGCGTGAACGCAGTGCAGACTGGGTAAAAGAATTATCAGCAGGAGGTAAGTCATAATGCAGTGGGCGAGTTGGTCGGCGTTTTTCAATATGGGTGGCTATGCATTTTATGTGTGGTTTTCTTTTGGGCTTACCGCACTATGTGTGGTTTGGGAAGTCTTAGCACTACGCAAACGTAGCCAGCAAGCGTTGCGCTTATCTAAATTATTGGCACAGGATTAAAAATGGCTCTTAAAGCACGTCATAAACGTTTTGTATTAATTGGTATTGGTTTGGCCTTGATAGGTTTAGCAGCCATGCTTATTTTGAATGCATTTCAAAGCAACATGGTGTTCTTTTACACGCCCACGCAAGTGGCTAAAGGTGAAGTGCCAAAAAATACGGGTTTCCGCATTGGTGGTTTGGTTGAGGCGGGGAGTCTTAAACGTGGTGATGATGGCCTAACGATTAATTTTGTGGTGACTGATACTTCTAAAACTGTGCCGGTAATATATAAAGGTGTTTTGCCTGATTTGTTTAAAGAAGGTAAGGGCGTAGTTGCACAGGGTAAAATTGGTGCAGATGGTTTATTTGTAGCTAGCGAAGTCTTGGCTAAGCATGATGAAAATTACATGCCACCAGAAGCGGCAGCTGCTTTAAAAAGCGCTCAAGAGCAAAGTAAAACATTGGTCATGCCGACTAAGTAGAAATTTTTTATAAAAAGTAATAAAGCAAAACTGCAATACCCATTGAATATTAAAAGGATGTAAACGTGATTCCTGAAATCGGTCATTTTTCTCTAATTTTAGCGTTGTTAGTTTCGCTAGTGTTAGGTAGTTTCCCTATTATTGGTGCTGCCCGTGGCAATACGGTATGGATGGGGCTGGCTAAACCATTAGCGGGCGTTCAGTTTTTTCTGATAGCGTTCGCTTTTCTTTGTTTGGTCTACGCGTTTGCATTTATGGACTATTCAGTCCTATACGTCGCCAACAACTCAAATTCTAAGCTGCCCTTGCAGTTTCGTATCGCCGCAGTGTGGGGGGGTCATGAAGGCTCATTATTACTATGGGCGCTTATCTTAAGCATTTGGACTGTTGCGGTAAGCCTATTTTCTAAGCGTATCCCCGATGACATGCGTGCCAGAATCTTGGGCGTGATGGGGCTCATCAGCGTTGGCTTTTTGTTATTCATGTTGATGGTTTCAAATCCTTTTGAGCGCTTAATTCCTGCTGCTTTAGATGGACGTGATCTTAATCCGCTATTGCAAGACCCTGGCATGATTTTTCATCCACCGATGTTGTATATGGGCTATGTTGGTTTTTCTGTGGCCTTTGCCTTTTCAATTGCGGCATTACTCGGTGGTCAGTTAGATGCGGCTTGGGCGCGCTGGTCTCGCCCTTGGACCATACTGGCATGGATATTTCTGACTGTAGGGATTATGGCCGGCAGTAACTGGGCCTATTATGAATTAGGCTGGGGCGGTTGGTGGTTTTGGGATGCGGTAGAAAATGCCTCATTCATGCCTTGGTTAGTGGGTACGGCGCTTATTCACTCATTAGCGGTCACAGAAAAACGTGGCAGCTTTAAGGCGTGGACAGTATTGCTGGCGATTTGCGCTTTCTCTTTAAGTTTGCTCGGTACGTTCTTAGTGCGTTCAGGTGTGCTTACTTCAGTGCATGCTTTTGCCACAGACCCTAGGCGTGGTATTTTTATATTAGCGTTTTTAGTGATTGTGATTGGTGGCTCTTTACTATTGTTTGCTTGGCGCGCTTCAACCGTCGGGCGTGGCGGTAAGTTTGATGTAGTGTCACGTGAAAGCTTTTTGCTGGCGAATAATGTGCTGTTAGCGGTGGCGGCGTTGTCTGTGTTGCTAGGCACGCTCTATCCACTATTTTTAGATGCGCTTAATTTAGGCAAAATCTCAGTAGGCCCTCCTTATTTTGATGCGGTATTTGCACCGCTGATGGCGCCAGCCATTTTCTTAATGGGCGTTGGACCAATCGCGCGCTGGAAGGAAGCGGCGCTACCAGAATTGGCGATGCGTTTACGTTGGGCCTTTGGCATTAGCATTGCGACTGCAGTGATTCTGCCTTTAATGCTAGGTAACTTCACGCCGATGATTGGGTTTGGTTTATTTTTGGCTTTTTGGGTTTTTGCAACGACTGCCGAGTTGGTCTATCAGCGTTTAGGTAAATCAGATCTACCATTGATGGGCCGTATTAAGGCTAATTCACGTTCTTGGTGGGGCATGGTGATTGCGCATTTAGGTATTGCTGTGTTTGTTTTAGGCGTGACCATCGTTAAAGGATTTGAATCTGAAATTGCCGTCAAAATGCTGCCAGGTGATGTGGCACATTTGGCGGGTTATGACTTTACCTTTGATGGTGTTGTTGATCGCAAGGGGCCAAATTACGAGGCAAGCCACGGGCAAATTCATGTCACTAAAAATGGTGTATTGCGCACGATATTAGAACCAGAAAAAAGACTTTATACCGTGACCAATATGCCGATGACTGAAGCTGGCATTAGCCCGCACCTCATACATGATTTATACGCATCATTGGGTGAGCCGTTAGATGGTGGCGCCTGGAGCGTGCGAATCTACCATAAGCCTATGGTGGAATGGGTTTGGTTTGGTTGTTTAATGATGGCCTTCGGTGGATTTTTGGCCTTGGCTGATAAACGCTA
>CAILFU010000178.1 GCA_903833595.1 uncultured Pseudomonadota bacterium | reverse complement strand
GTGCGTGGTGAAGAGCATATGTGGACACCAGATTCGATTGCTAAATTGCAACATGCTACACGTACTAACTCGGCTACTACCTACAAAGAATATGCAAAGTTAATCAATGATCAAACACGTCGTCACATGACCTTGCGTGGATTATTTGAAATTAAGTCAGTCGGTTCCGCCATTCCATTAGAGTCAGTTGAGTCGGCAAAAGAAATTGTAAAGCGCTTTGCCACTGGCGCTATGTCATTAGGTTCGATTTCTACCGAAGCCCATGCCACTTTAGCGATTGCTATGAATCGGATTGGCGGTAAATCTAACACTGGTGAAGGCGGCGAAGATGCTAAACGCTTTATTCCAGTAGCCAGCGCTACCACCATGGCAAAAGTCATAGGTGAGGATGTTATTGTTAAAGATATCGCGTTACAAGCGGGTGATTCTATGCGCTCCAGCATTAAGCAAGTGGCCTCTGGCCGCTTTGGGGTAACAGCTGAGTACTTGGCATCTGCTGATCAGATTCAAATTAAAATGGCGCAAGGTGCAAAGCCGGGTGAAGGCGGCCAATTGCCTGGACATAAGGTCAGTGAATATATTGCCAAGTTGCGTTTTTCAGTACCTGGCGTTGGTTTAATTTCACCACCGCCACATCATGATATTTATTCGATTGAAGATCTTGCGCAGCTGATTCATGACCTCAAAAATGCTAATCCTAAAGCATCCATTTCTGTGAAATTAGTTGCTGAAACAGGCGTAGGCACAGTAGCCGCTGGTGTGGCAAAAGCAAAATCAGATCATATTGTAATTGCAGGTCACGATGGCGGTACTGGCGCATCGCCAATTTCATCAGTGAAGCATGCAGGCGGACCTTGGGAAATTGGCCTTGCTGAAACTCAGCAAACATTGGTTTTAAATCAATTGCGTGGCCGGGTTGTAGTGCAAGTGGATGGTCAAATAAAAACCGGTCGTGATGTAGTCATCGGTGCTTTATTGGGTGCAGATGAGTTTGGTTTTGCAACGGCACCACTCGTGGTTGAAGGCTGCATCATGATGCGTAAATGCCATTTGAATACTTGCCCAGTGGGTGTGGCAACACAAGACCCTGAATTGCGTAAACGTTTTACTGGACAGCCTGAGCACGTGGTGAATTATTTCTTTTTTGTTGCTGAAGAAGTTCGCGAACTGATGGCGACTATCGGCATCGCAAAGTTTGATGATTTAATTGGCCGCGCTGATTTGCTAGACATGCAAGCGGGTATCGATCATTGGAAAATTAACGGTTTAGATTTCAGTAAAGTATTCCATTTGCCAGATATGCCAGCAGAAGTATCACGTAAAAATAATGACGTGCAAGATCATGGCCTTGTACATGCTTTAGATAACAAGTTAGTGGCTTTAGCTAAACCGGCCTTAGAAGAGGGTAAAAAAGTGGTGTTAGATGTTGCGATTTCTAATACCAATCGTACAGTCGGCACCATGTTGTCTAATCAAATAGCCACCCGTTACGGGAGTGCGGGCTTGCCTGATGACAGCATACACATTAATTTCACAGGTACCTCTGGTCAAAGCTTTGCGGCTTTCTTAGCTAAAGGCATTACTTTTGAGTTGACTGGTGAAGGCAATGACTATGTAGGTAAAGGCCTATGTGGTGGACGTATTATCATTAAACCGCCAGTTAAATTCCGTGGTTTAGCGCATGAAAACATTATCGTTGGAAACACGGTGATGTATGGCGCTACTACCGGTGAAAGCTACTTCAGAGGCGTGGCAGGGGAGCGTTTCTGTGTACGTAATTCAGGGGCAACCGCAGTAGTTGAAGGCGTAGGTAATCACGGCTGTGAATATATGACGGGTGGTACGGTGGCGGTGTTGGGTCTGACAGGGCAAAACTTTGCCGCAGGCATGAGTGGTGGCGTGGCCTATGTATATGATGAAGACGGCTTATTTGCTAAGCGTTGTAATATGAGTATGGTTGCGTTAGAAAAAGTAGAAGCAGCAGACGCGGCTATAGGTAAAGTACAGCACTTAAATCAACCCGATGAAGTGACGCTTAAGGCGCTGATTGAAAATCATGCAAAGTATACCGGCAGTGTACGCGCGAGTAGTTTATTGGCAGATTGGACCACATCAAGAAGCAAATTTATAAAAGTCATGCCAATTGAATATAAACGTGCGCTGACAGAATTAGCGACAGCTTCAGCAAAACAAGCTGCATAAAAACGGAATTATCGGAAAAGGTTTTTTAGTATGGGTAAAGTAACTGGTTTTATGGAATATAACAGGCTGACAGAAGCAAATCTGCCAGTGGTTGACCGTGTTAAAAACTACAAAGAGTTTGTATTACATTTAAGTGATGATCAAGCTAAACAGCAGGGTGCTCGCTGTATGGATTGCGGCATTCCATTTTGTACTAGCGGTTGCCCCGTTAATAACATCATCCCTGATTTTAACGACTTGGTTTATCAGCAAGATTGGAAATCGGCTATTGATGTTTTGCATTCAACCAATAATTTCCCAGAATTCACTGGCCGCATTTGTCCTGCCCCTTGTGAAGCTGCTTGTACTCTAAACATTAATGCTGATGCTGTCGGTATTAAATCTATAGAACATGCGATTATCGATAAAGCCTGGGAGAATGATTGGGTTACACCACAAGTAGCTAGTTATAAAACGGGTAAAAAAGTCGCTATAGTAGGCTCAGGCCCAGCCGGTTTGGCTGCCGCACAACAATTGGCGCGCGTTGGTCACACGGTGGTAGTCTTAGAAAAAAATAGTCGTATTGGTGGTTTATTACGTTATGGCATTCCTGATTTCAAAATGGAAAAAATACATATTGATAGACGTATGGCGCAGATGCAAGCAGAAGGCGTGGAATTTCGCGTTAATCAGCATGTAGGTGAAAATGTCAAAGCCGATGATTTGTTGGCAGAATTTGATGCAGTGGTACTAGCAGGCGGTGCAGAGCATCCACGTGACTTGCCAGTGCTTGGTCGAGATTTAGATGGCGTCATGTACGCGATGGACTTTTTAACCCCACAAAATCAAGTGGTTGCTGGTGATGTAGTGCCCAATCAAGTATTGGCGACCAATAAAAATGTCGTGGTGATTGGCGGTGGTGATACAGGGTCGGATTGTGTCGGTACTTCCAATCGTCATGGTGCATTATCTATTACTCAATTTGAGTTGATGCCACAACCACCCGTTCAAGAAGATAAACAATTGGTTTGGCCAAATTGGCCATTAAAAATGCGCACTTCAAGCTCACATGAAGAAGGTGCGAATCGTGATTGGTCTATTACAACCAAAGAACTGATCGGTGAGAATGGCAAAGTGGTAGCGCTAAAAGGTACCAAAGTGGAATGGAAAGATGGAAAAATGCTAGAAGTTTCTGGCACAGAGTTTACCATCAAGGCGGATTTAGTATTGTTAGCTATGGGCTTTGTTTCACCGGTAGAAAAGTTGCTTAAAGCATTCGGTGTGGATAAAGATAATCGCGGTAACGCAAAAGCTACTACAGAAGGCGTAGAAAGCTACAAAACTAGCAAAGCTAAGGTGTTTGCAGCTGGTGATGTGCGTCGCGGACAATCGTTAGTGGTTTGGGCTATCCGCGAAGGTCGTCAAGCCGCCCGTGCAGTAGATGAATTTCTAATGGGCTCGTCTACACTGCCACGCTAATTTTTGCCACAGTGATGATGAATTCGTTTTCAATTGCTTCGAATCAGGCTCATTGTATTACTTGTAGTTTTTATTTTTAATCGGTGTTTATCCGTGTTCATCTGTGGCTAATATAAAAAATGTCAACCTTAAAAAATGATAGTTTCTTACGCGCTTTAATGCGTCAACCAACTGACTACACGCCTGTGTGGATGATGCGCCAAGCAGGACGCTATCTTCCAGAGTATCGTGAAAGTCGTAAAACTGCGGGTAGCTTTTTACAGTTATGCAAAAACCCTGGTTTTGCAACTGAAGTGACTATGCAGCCTTTAGATCGCTATCCTCTATTGGATGCGGCTATTTTGTTCTCT
>CAILFU010000177.1 GCA_903833595.1 uncultured Pseudomonadota bacterium | reverse complement strand
TAATAATTCTCCAAAGTCTTTAACTGGTTGAACTGACAACATGTCTTGTTCGTATGAGTTCATTATGAGCCGAACCTAAAATTCAACCCTATTCATCTTCATGAATGCCGGCTAAGTAAAATCATTGAAGAAATATACTTTTCTGACACACCACAAACGATATTTTTGCATACAGCAGACACTTAATTTCGTCACTTCCGACCCATAGCAGTCATTGGGTATTTAGCACATCCTGAGCTATGCCAGATTGGATGGGGTTAGTAAAGATACAGCGAAAATAGCGAATGTCTTCAACTGGCCCGTTGCTGACTTTCGGAATATTAATTGAGTTGGCCAGGTGCTAAGGTTTTAGGCACTGCTATTTGCCCCATATTAGTCACGCCTTGTTCTATTAATTTCTCTATAGGCTTCAACATGCCTGGCAAGGCTAATGCCAATACTAAAAAGCCCATACTCAACGTAATTGGGAAACCAATCCCAAATAAATTGAGCTGCGGTGCTGTTCTTGTCAAAATGCCCAGCGCCATATTAGTGATAAGCAATGCGGCCACTGCTGGTAATGCCAACAATAAACCCGC
This sequence comes from uncultured Pseudomonadota bacterium, assembly GCA_903833595.1. Lineage (GTDB taxonomy): Bacteria > Pseudomonadota > Gammaproteobacteria > Burkholderiales > Methylophilaceae > Methylotenera. The sequence goes on along the minus strand of CAILFU010000177.1, from coordinate 4,827 downwards.
ACTAAATATCACCTCACCCCACATGGCGATTTTCATGGGGTTAATACTGCCGCCAGTCGCGGTAATGGGCATGGTCACGAAACTATTAGCCACTGCTGTAACGATCATTAAATGACCATCTAAGCTTAAAAAAATTAGCATCGCAAGCAACCCTAAAAATCGATTGACCGCAGTACTCTGTCCTTGTGATGGATCAAAAAAGCTGGCAAAACCAAGGCCCATAGACATACCGATTAACTGCCCAGCCACATCAATGGCAGCAAAAATCAAACTCATACTAAAGCCTATAGCTAGCCCAATAATCAGCTGTTGCATAAGAATCAGCAAGCCTTGTAAGGAAAATATCTCAAACTGAGGCATAGGCGGAAGCGTAGGTAAAATAACCAGTGTAAGCATAATGCCTAAGCCTAGCTTAACCTGATTAGGTATGGAATTACGGCTAAATATGGGCGCTACGGCAATCACCCCTAACACTCGTGTTAGTGGCCAAAGCAAGCTGATAATCCAAGTTTGAAGAAGCTCGCTACTAAATGAAATCATGTCATTATTTCAATAATATCGAATCAAGGTATCTTGCATGTAAGGCTAGTTGGCCATACTGGGAATGCTGGTAAAAACCAAATGCATGTAATCCACCATTGTGGTCAACATCCATTGTCCAGCAAACATCAATACCGCAAACACACCCACTAGCTTTGGAATAAAGGATAAGGTGGCTTCGTTAATCTGAGTAGCCGCTTGAAAGATACTGACAATCAAACCAATTGCGAGCACCACGAGCAGGATAGGCGCTGCGACTAGTAATGTAATTTCCATGGCATCACGGCCAAGTGTCATCACGCTTTCTGGGGTCATTTTTCTTTCCTCAACAACTACTAAACGATACCAATTAGTAAAAACTTTGTACCAGCGATCCAAGCAATAACTGCCAACCATCGACTAATACAAACAACATCAATTTGAACGGTAACGCTACAATCGACGGCGAAACCATCATCATCCCCATGGCCATTAATACACTGGCAACCACCATATCTATAATTAAAAATGGGATGAATATTGCAAAGCCTATTTGAAAAGCAGTTTTCAACTCACTTGTCATAAATGCTGGCACCAACACCAATAGCGGCACTTGGTCTGGCGTTTCTATTTTTTCAATTTTTGCCATTTTCACAAACAACGCTAAATCACCTTCTCGTGTTTGTTTCATCATAAATTCTTTAAGTGGCGCAGCACCTTTGTTCATCGCTTCTTGCATGGTGATTCTATTTTCTGAAAGTGGCTGATAAGCATCGGCATAGATTTTGTCAATTACAGGACTCATCACAAAGAAGGTTAAAAATAAGGCAAGGCCAACCATCACTTGGTTAGGGGGCGCAGTCTGAGTGCCTAGTGCTTGTCGTAATAATGACAAGACAATAATAATGCGCGTGAAGCCTGTCATCATAAGCAAAGCAGCCGGTAAAAACGTGAGCGATGTTAATACAATGAGGGTCTGCAAGCTTAAGGTGTAGTTTTGACCCCCACCTGCTGCTGGCATTGCGTTGACTAATGGCAGGCCATTTTCTGCCAGCGCTGTCATGGGAAATAAGAATAGGCTCGCCAATAATACAAGGCTAACTGAAAAAAAAGTGCTTACTGAATTGCGTGTCATGAGGGATTTAGTTCCACAATTTTATTTAATTTTTAATATCTTTTTTCAAAATATTTTCTGTAGATTTGCTTAACCATTGCGAGAAGGTTTGAGTCAAATTGTTAACGCCAGAATCGGCTGTATTATTTGATTCAGGCAAGTTTGCTGAAAGCGCTTTAGCGTCTATTTCTAGATTCGCCAACTGATTGACTTGCCCAGGGGCAACACCTACCACAATCCAACGCCCAGCCACTTCTAATACCACAACACGTTCACGCGAACCTACGCTGACACCACCTACCACGCGGACCACGGACTGTTTACTACCGACACTGGGCACCATTCTTTTAAGCGCCCAAGTAATAAGCGCCATAACGCCCAACACTACCGCCAAGCCAAGCACCATTTTTAGCACACCCCCTGTTGGCGATATTGCAGCGGCATCTGCTGCCCATGACGCGCCAGGTAAGGATAAGAGCGCTAACGTAAAGAAATTTAAGTGGTTTTTCATGAGCTGTACTGTCACGCTTATCGGTTAATTTTACGGATACGTTCGGCTGGCGTAATAATGTCTGTTAAACGAATACCAAACTTATCATTAACAACCACCACTTCACCTTGTGCAATTAAACATCCATTGACCAACACATCCATGGGTTCGCCTGCCATGCCATCTAACTCAACCACTGACCCTTGCGCTAATTGCAGTAAATTCTTAATCGCAATTTTGGTGCGACCAAGCTCAACTGTTAGTTGCACTGGAATATCTAAAATGAAATCAATGTCATTTTGAGTATCTTGCATCTTGTTTTTAGAGACAAATTCTGTAAAAACTTGAGTCTGCTCAGCATTACTGCCTTGTAGAACAGAGGTTTCAGCCCCGGCCTGATTGGCAGACCAATCATCACGCTCTACTGCTACATCAACAACTCCATCTGCGGCATTAGTCGCCATAAGATTCTCCTTTAATATATTCGGTTGAATTGGATCTTAAAAGCTTTTCTACGCGCAATGCGTATTGCCCATTAAAAACACCATATTTACAAAGCATCACTGGCACGCTATCCACTTGCGCCTCAATGGATTCGTTAATATTCAACGGAATCACATCGCCAATTTTCATATTAAGCACATCGCCAATCTGCATGCTGGTCTTAGCTAAATCAGCCACAATCTCAATTTCTGCGGCTTGTACTTGTTGTGTCATCAGCTTAGCCCAGCGCTTATCAACACCAACAGGCTCACCTTGTGAGGTTGAACTCAATAGATCACGAATAGGCTCTATCATTGAGTAAGGGATACAAAAATGCATCTCGCCACTCGCAGAACCCATTTCGATATTAAACGTCATAGCGACAACCACTTCATTAGGTGCGGCAATATTTGCAAACTGCGTATTCATCTCAGATCTGACATGGCTGAACTGCAGTGGATACAACGACTCCCATGACTTTGAATAGGTTTCAAATACAATATTGAGGATGCGTTGGATAATGCGCTGTTCAGTTTGGGTGAAATCACGGTTTTCTACACGCGTTTGAAAACGACCATCACCACCAAACATATTATCAATGACTAGGAATACTAATGCTGGATCAAAGACCATTAGCGCTGTACCGCGCAATGGCTTCATATGGACTAAGTTAAGGTTGGTCGGAACGGTAAGATTATGAATAAAGTCGCTATATTTATTAATGCGTACGGGTCCGATTGAAACTTCAACGGTGCGACGTAAAAAATTAAACAACTCAATGCGCAATAAGCGTGCGAAACGCTCATTGATAATATCAAGCATGGGCATGCGACCACGCACGATGCGCTCTTGCGATGCTAAGTCGTAGTCGCGCACTTCTGCCGGCTCAGGCGCTGACCTACCCTCTTCTTGCTCGGCATCTGCGCCTTTTAATAAGGCGTCCACTTCATCTTGAGTTAAAAATTTATCAGCCATGGTCGATGTCAGTTACTGAATAACAAATGAAGTAAAAAATACACCTAAAATCTCTTGCGGCTTAGCGTCCTTCGAAAAGGGTTTTTTAACCTCAGTGACAATCTCATCACTTAGTTTTTGCTTGCCTTCAGAGGTTGATATATCAGAGGCAAGTTTGCTGGTGAGCAGCATCAACAAACGATTGCGTACTGCTGGCATCTGACTCTTCAATAGTTCAGCTTGTTCGGGGTTTGCCACTTGTAATGACACTTCCATTTGCAGAAATTTTTCTTCAGGATCTGGCTGTAAATTGACGGTAAAGGCATCAAGCGTAACAAATACAGGTGCCACGGCCTTCTCGGCAGTTTTTTCTTCTTTTTTAGTGTCAGTCGCCTTATGTTGCATAAAAAACCAAGCGCCACCACCAATGCCTGCTAGCAATAATATAGCCGCCACAATAATAATGATTATTTTCTTAGAAGACTTTGCTGGTACGACTTCTTCTGCATCAACAGGGGTTGGATCTTGTGCCATTAATATTGCCTTTCCTTATTCACTGTAACCTTGACTGCTTATTCAGCAGTCGTGGATGTTATTCACAGTGACATTATGGAAAAAAAATGCAAAACAATAAGCATGGATAAGAGGGGGGAAAATACGCTTAATTATGGTTTGCGTTTCACCAGTTACGCAAACGTATCGACTAAACCATTAGAAACTCTCTCAAGCGTGCTAGCTTGTGTCGTTTTTTCTAGCCCTAATGTAGTATTGGCAATCGCCATAGGTGATGATTGTCGATTCTGCATGGACTGTTGAAATTGTTGTTGTGCTTGCTGTCCAGAATTAACATTCGCTTGACCCAACTGAATACCAGATTCACTCATTTTATCGCGTAGATTATCCATGCCATCTTGCAAGGCCTGTCTCACCTCTGCGTTATCTGAGATAAACGTCGCATCTGCTTGATCATTATGCACATGAATAACCACTTGTAGCGGCCCTAAATCTGGCGGATTAAGTGTAAGGGTGGCCGATTGTTGCTCCGCGCCCACCATCCATACTATTTTTTGACTAATCGCCTGATCCCACCCTGTTTTGCCAGGAGAAGCTTGAATATAATTTGCGCTAGCGACTTGCTGAGCAGGCAAGTTAGCATTGAGCTGTACCGGCGCTTGCACACTTGTAGGCATGGCTATTTCTTTAGTGGTGAGTTCTTTAAGCTTAAATTCTTTTACATCCTCTAACGCTACATTAGCTTTCGTAGCAC
>CAILFU010000176.1 GCA_903833595.1 uncultured Pseudomonadota bacterium | reverse complement strand
GCTTGACTGTCAGTGAAGTTTCATCCATGCTAATGTTATTGGAATTAGAGGGGAGGATCACTAGCCTAGCTGGCGGACAATATCAAAAAATTGTGTAATTTTAGATTTATGCATAAACCATCACACTTAATTTAAGAATAACTCTATTTAAGGATAAACATTATGTTTGAAGTATTGGTTTATATGTTTGAAAACTACATTGATACACACTTCAGACCTGACGAAGATACGCTCTCAAAAGAGCTATTTGCCGCGGGATTTGATGAACAAGATATTAATGGTGCTTTTAATTGGTTCAATCAACTAGAACTGATGACCGAGCAACCTGATATATTCGACAACCCTAATCACATCAGCACCCGCATTTTTACTGATGATGAACTTAAGAAAATCACTGGTGAAAGCCTAGGATTTATTCTATTTTTGGTGCAAGCCAATATACTCAACACGGCACAACGCGAGCTAGTGCTTGACCTTGCAATGAACTTACCACAACTTAAAATCAGTATTGAAGAAATACGTTGGATTGTGCTAATGACCACCTGGGGGGCTAGCAAGTCTGGTCCGGATAAAACTAAAGAATATTTATTTATTGAAGATGCACTTCTAAATAAAGAAAAACCGACGCTCCATTAGCAGTGTCGGTTTTCTTTAACGCATACTAAAATGTATGGCGCACTTATTCGCCAATATTTTCTATGATATTGCTAATTACACCTGAACGGTTCAAGGTGTAAAAATGCAAGCTTGGCACACCCCAAACCTTTAAGGTTTCACATAGCTCGCTCACAACATCAATACCAAAAGCACGCAAAGAAGTCATATCATCGCCATATTCTTCAAGACGCATTTTCAGCCACCTAGGAATTTCTGCCCCACAAATACTTGAAAACCTAGCAAGTTGCGTAATGTTATATATCGGCATAATGCCCGGCACAATGGGAATATTAATACCCGTTGCCGCACATTGCTCTATAAACCTAAAATAGGCATCAGGATTATAAAAATATTGCGTAATTGCAGAATTAGCACCTGCATCTACTTTACGTTTCAAGTTTAATAAATCCGCAGCAGGGGTTCTCGCTTCTGGGTGAAATTCTGGATAGGCGGCCACTTCAATATGAAAATGATTGCCAGTTTCAGACCGAATAAATGCCACCAACTCTGCTGCATACCTAAAATCACCGCTGCTAACTTCGCCAGAGGGCACATCGCCACGCAATGCAACTAAGCGTTTGATACCCTGCGCTTGGTACGCATGTAATAAATTACGAATCTCTTCTTTACTCGATGAAATACAAGAGATGTGTGGTGCTGCTTGAAAGCCTTCCTGCTGGATTTCAAGTACAGTATCCATGGTTCTATCTCGCGTAGAACCACCAGCCCCAAAAGTAACTGAGAAAAACTCTGGGTTAAACTTCGCCAACTCTGCGCGCGTTTCACGTAGAGTTCCCATGCCTTCTGCTGTTTTAGGCGGGAAAAACTCAAAACTCAATGTTGTCGTGTTCATTTATTTGTCTTTTTTGTCTTCAATAACAATTGCCGTCAATAGCCAAGAAAGTACACTATAAACTAGTGCGCCTATCATGCCAGCCGTTAACGTTTGAACTTCAAAACCATTTAGCCAATTGCCCACTGCATAAAATAACAATCCATTAATAACCAGTATAAAAAGCCCGAGCGTCAGTATTGTGATAGGTAAAGTTAATATCACTAAAATTGGCTTGACCAACATATTGACCAAGCCAATGACTAAAGCAGCCATTAATGCAGTTAAAAAATCAGCCACATGAATATTAGGCACATAGTACGCCACCGCTATCAGCGCTAGCGCATTTAACATCCATACCAACAATAATTTCATGTGACTTCCTCTAACTAAAAGACTAGTAGCGGTAGGTATCTGGCTTATATGGGCCTTGTTTCTGCACGCCAATATAAGCTGCTTGTTGATCGGTTAATACCGACAATTTTGCATTAAGTTTTCTCAATTGCAACACCGCAACTTTTTCATCCAAATGTTTAGGTAAAGTATACACACCTACTGGATAGTTAGCTTGCTGCGTGAACAACTCAATTTGTGCAATCGTTTGATTGGCAAAACTTGAACTCATGACATAACTTGGATGACCCGTACCACAGCCTAAATTCACCAAACGCCCTTTAGCTAATAAAATAATTTTTTTACCATCTGGGAAAATCACATGGTCTACTTGTGGCTTAATTTCATCCCACTCATATTTCTCAAGTGATGCAACATCAATCTCATTATCAAAATGGCCAATATTGCAGACAATCGCCTGGTCTTTCATCCGTGCCATATGGTCGTGTGTAATCACATGGTAATTACCTGTCGCTGTCACAAAAATATCTGCATGTTCAGCGGCATAATCCATTGTGACTACACGGTAACCTTCCATGGCGGCTTGTAATGCGCAAATTGGGTCAATCTCAGTCACCCAAACTTGGGCAGATAGTGCACGTAGGGCTTGGGCAGAGCCTTTACCTACATCACCGTAACCTGCAACTACTGCTACTTTACCTGCAATCATCACGTCTGTTGCACGCTTAATCGCATCGACTAATGATTCACGGCAACCATATAAATTGTCAAATTTTGATTTTGTGACAGAGTCATTGACGTTAATCGCTGGAAAGGCTAATTTGCCTTCTTTATGCATTTGATACAAACGATGCACACCGGTAGTAGTTTCTTCAGTCACACCAATAATTTTTGCTAAACGCACTGAATACCAACTAGGATCTACTTTTAACTTAGCTTTAATAGCATCAAAAAGGCAGACCTCCTCTTCTGAAGTAGGATTTGATACTAAAGATAAATCTTTTTCCGCACGGGTACCAAGATGAAGGAGCAATGTAGCATCGCCGCCATCATCTAAAATCATATTGGTATAGCCTCCATCAGTCCACTCAAATATGCGATGGGTGTAATCCCAATATTCAGTCAGCGTCTCACCTTTAATAGCAAATACCGGCGTTCCACCGGCGGCGATTGCCGCGGCTGCATGGTCTTGCGTAGAGTAAATATTACATGACGCCCAGCGTACTTCTGCGCCTAAATCCTTTAGGGTTTCAATCAACACAGCCGTTTGAATCGTCATGTGCAAGCTACCCGTAATACGCGCACCTTTAAGTGGCTGCAATAGTGCAAACTCTTCACGAATAGCCATCAAACCTGGCATTTCTGTTTCGGCAATGGCAATTTCTTTACGACCAAACGCAGCCAAGCCAATATCGGCAATTACATAATCTTTAAAATCAGTCACAGAATTCATTTTAATTTCCTTGAATGTGTGACCGGAGGGAAGGGGTTGTAATAAAACTAGAGATGCTTAATGCTTTTCTCACCCGTATCCCGTGTCCGGCACGGTTAATATTGGTGAGCGTCGTTTAAACATTTTCCGAGCCTAGGAGAAAGACTCTCGCAACGCTCCTCGGAATTGTCGAATTATACGCGCTTTTTTTTAGCTTACAAGCGTAAAAAAAGCAGCCACTAGAGGCTGCTTGCTAGCAAATTTAGGGCTGACTCCAAATATCATGGATATCATGAATACCCCAAGCCAAAGGATTTTCGTGGCCGTCAATTGAATCTTGCTCACCCGGTGCTGATAAATCGATTATCTCAATCTTAATACGTGATTTTGATGCCGTTGAAAAAAATACTTTGATTAAAGGCGTCAATAATGACTTCGGGCTCTGATCAACAACGACTGCCAGCCGCCCAGACTTAAGTTTAACCATAGAGCCTATAGGATAAATGCCCACACTTTTTACAAAGGCTTTAAATACCGTATCGTCAAAGTGATCAACCCATTGAGCCATTCGCTGCATGGAAATGCCAGGCTCCCAGCCAGCTTTGTAAGGGCGATTTGAAGTAATTGCATCGTAGACATCGCAGACTGCACCCATTTTGGCAAACAAGCTAATTTCATGAGCTTGCAGTTTGTGAGGGTATCCCTTGCCGTTTACTTTTTCGTGGTGATGTAAGCACACATCCATTGCTACTTCATCCGTAATATTTGCTTGCATTAACAATTTATGGCCGCGCTCAGGATGTAATTTTACTAGCTCAAACTCTTCCTCAGTGAGTGCCCCAGGTTTATTAAGCACATCCAGAGGAATCCCTGCTTTACCTATATCATGAAGTAAACCAGCTAGGCCAGCCTGCTTAGTTTCTGCCTCAGATAAACCTAGTTCTCTAGCCAAAGCCACCATCAGCGCACAAACTGCCACCGAATGCATATAGGTATATTCATCTTTATTTTTTAAGCGCGCCAAGCTAATGAGCGCGCCTAAATTTCGGTCTACTGAAGCGGCAATCTCATCCACCATAAGCATTGCCGTTTCAGCGCTCACCGTCTTACCCATACGCACATCATGAAACATCGAAGCAACTGCTTTTTTTGAGTCTTGAATGACGCGCTTAGCCTGCTCATGCTCGGCAGCAGCTGAGATTTTAGCGGGTCTTTGTATAGGATTTTTGGTGGGGGTTATTTCAGGTCTAGCTTCAGTATCCGCCAATAATGACGGCGCTGTAATGACATCTAGCTCTTCGACATCCAAGCCCTTAGACGTGTCAATGATGATTTCTTTAACAGCGCTATTTTTCAGTTTTTTTAAATCGGCAGGATCTACTAGTTTAAAGGCTTCTTTCCAGAAAGGATGGTCTATCCAAGGGCATTTCAGCTCTTGGATAAACATACCTAAACGGACTTGCTTTGTAGAAATTACTTTTAACATATGCCACCACTATATTGTGGTCACAATTCTAGCAATGGGATCGATAAATCAATTGCCTTATATAGAGGCTTTTAGTGCGGCTACTTTATCAATTGCTTCCCAAGTAAACTCTGGCTCATCACGGCCAAAGTGGCCATAAGCAGCGGTTTTAGTATAAATGGGTCTGAGTAAATCTAGCATTTTAACAATGCCTTTTGGACGTAAATCAAAGTGTTCACGTACAAGTGCGGTGAGCACCTCGTTCGAGACCTTACCTGTGCCATATGTCTCCACCATGATAGAAGTTGGCTGAGCCACACCAATGGCATAAGAAATTTGAACAAGGCAACGTGAAGCAAGCCCAGCAGCTACGATATTCTTCGCCACATAACGACCTGCGTAAGCAGCTGAACGGTCTACTTTTGAGGGGTCTTTACCTGAAAATGCACCGCCACCGTGGGGGGCAGCGCCACCGTAAGTATCTACAATAATTTTACGGCCTGTTAAGCCACAATCCCCTTGTGGCCCACCGATCACGAAACGACCTGTTGGGTTTACCAAAAACTTGATATCCCCTTTGATTAGTTCTTTAGGAAGCGTCGGTTTAATGATTTCTTCAATGACCGCTTCACGAATATCTTTAAGCTCCATCTCAGGGGCATGTTGTGTTGAAACAACAACGGTATCAATCGCACTTGGTTTGCCATCTTGGTATTTAATGGTCACCTGTGATTTAGCATCTGGGCGCAACCATGGTAAACGACCATCTTTACGCAATTGTGCTTGACGCTCCATGATGCGGTGAGATAACCAAATAGGCAATGGCATCAATTGTGGTGTTTCATCACAAGCATAACCAAACATTAAGCCTTGGTCACCCGCACCTTGATCCAACGGGTCATCGTGCGCGCCGTCAACCCCTTGAGCAATATCAGGGGATTGCTTGTCGTAAGCGACTAAAACTGCACAACCTCTGTAATCAATACCATAATCAGTATTGTCATAGCCGATACGTTTAATTGCATCACGTGCCACTTTAATGTAATCGACATTGGCGGTAGTAGTAATTTCACCGGCCAATACAATTAAGCCAGTATTAGCAAGGGTTTCTGCAGCAACACGAGCGGTAGGATCTTGGGCTAAAATAGCATCTAAAATGCTATCGGATACTTGGTCTGCGAGTTTGTCAGGGTGGCCTTCAGAAACAGATTCTGAAGTAAAAAGATATTTGTTCATTTGTGCGCCTTGGAAATAAAATTTATAAAAAATGAAATGATTTTCATACTAAAGGCTGAAGCATGATTATCAGGTCAATTACTAGCCTCGCATTCTACCTAACTATTGAATAATAAGACTAAAATATTTCAATAAAATGCTGTCTATTGAATCAATCAATTTATAATCACGTTATGAATGCTAACGCTATGACCTTAAAATTTACCAAAATGCACGGTGCAGGCAATGACTTTATGGTCATAGATGCCATTAATCAGTCTGTCAATCTCACAGGGCACCAAATCCAAATGCTGGCACATCGGCAATTTGGCGTGGG
>CAILFU010000175.1 GCA_903833595.1 uncultured Pseudomonadota bacterium | reverse complement strand
GCTTCAGCTAACTTTAAGCCGCCGTAAGCTTCAATATCACTTTCAAGATAGCCGCCAGCCACAAGTTGCCGATAAACACTACTCCATTGTTGTTGGCTAAGCGCTTTGCCTATGCCAAATGTGCTAAGTTGGTGATGTTGAAATTGCTCAACTTTAGGCGTAGATTTACCCAACAATACATCGATTAAATGCAGCACACCAAATCTTTGGCCGGTACGATACACGCAGGACAATGCCATTTGTACAGCTTGTGTCGCATCCCAAGTATCTACTGGATTTAAGCAGTTATCGCATTGCTGGCAATCACCAGGGTGCTGTTCACCAAAATAGCGTAGTAAAGCTTGATGGCGACAGCTAGTCGATTCACAAAAGCCAAGTAGTGCATCTAACTTTTGCCGCTCCACCGCTTTACGTTGCTCCGGTGCGTCGCCAGCATCTAGCATTTTTCGCATGCTCACCACATCACCCAAACCATAAGTCATCCAAGCGTTAGCGGGTAATCCATCACGACCGGCACGGCCGGTTTCTTGATAATAACCTTCCATGCTTTTGGGCAAATCTAAATGCGCAACAAAACGTACGTTCGGTTTATCTATGCCCATACCAAATGCCACGGTAGCCACCATAATCACACCTTCGTCGCGCAAAAATCGTCGCTGATTTTGTTGGCGCATGCTTGCATCTAAGCCAGCATGGTAAGGTAAGGCATCCCAACCACGAGATTGTAACCACGTTGCGGTTTCTTCTACCTTGCGACGCGATAAGCAATAGATAATGCCGGCATCATTTGCGTGTTCCGCCTCTAAAAATTTTTCTAATTGTTGGCGCGTATTGGCTTTTTGGGTAATGCGATAACGAATATTCGGACGATCAAAACTAGAAATAAACTGTTGCGCCTCTTCTAACTTTAATCGCTCTACAATTTCTGCACGGGTAGGTGCATCGGCCGTGGCGGTTAGGGCTATACGTGGCACTTGCGGAAAGCGTTCATGCAATACAGTAAGTTGACGGTACTCTGGCCGAAAATCATGGCCCCATTGCGATACACAATGGGCTTCATCTATGGCAAAAAGTGCAATACCAGCGCCCTCTTGTATTTGCTCCAGTAGTGCTAAAAAACTGGCCATTAACAACCGTTCTGGCGCAACATACACAATCTGTAAGTGGCCTCGCATTAACTGCGCTGTAATTTCACGTGCCTCATCTACATCTTGACTAGAATTTAAAAATGCAGCCCGCACGCCTAATTGCTTTAAAGCATCCACTTGATCTTGCATCAAGGCAATGAGTGGTGAAACCACTATACCTACGCCTTCGCGTAACAACGCGGGCAACTGGTAACACAGAGATTTTCCTCCCCCCGTTGGCATCAGCACCAATGCATCACCGCCAGCCGTGACATGGGCTACCACGGCCTCTTGTTCGCCTTTAAAAGTAGCGTATCCAAAAACATCGTGTAAGGTTTGCAAGGCGGGTAAATTTGACATGGCGGCATTGTACACCTTAGGCGAAACAGCTATCGAGATATGCTAACCAGGCGCCTAAAACGCAGTCATGCTAGCATGTCAATAAAAGCAACTTTAATCACCCCCTTAATCAAAGAGAGTACGCAAGCTATGTTAGAGATTCGTAAAAGTAGCGCTAGAGGTTATGCCAACCACGGTTGGCTAGAGGCTCGTCATTCGTTTTCTTTCGCAGAATATTATGATCCAGCACATATGGGTTTTGGTTCATTGCGGGTGATTAACGAAGATAAAGTAAGCGGTGGCCAAGGCTTTGGTACGCATGGGCATAAAGACATGGAAATTGTCACCTACGTGCTTGCTGGCGCATTGGAACATAAAGACAGCATCGGCAATACTTCTGTGCTGCATTACGGTGATGTACAGCGCATGAGTGCAGGCAAAGGCGTAAGACATAGCGAATACAATCACGATGCAGTAGCGCCTGTACATTTGCTACAAATTTGGCTGACACCCCATACCGGAGGCATTGAGCCCAGTTATGAAGAAAAGCATTTTGACCTCACTTCAAAACACCATCAGCTTCGTTTGATTGCGTCGCCCAATGGGCGTGATGGTTCAGTAACCATTCATCAAGACGCTTTGATCTATGCCAGCATATTAGGCGCGGCTGACAGCATTAGCTACGCCATTGCGCCGACTAGACTTGTTTATTTACACGTGGCAACAGGTGAACTTTGCGTGAATGGCATACAACTATTTGCGGGGGATGCGCTCAAGATTACTGATATCGGCGCCTTGCTGATGAATGATGCTAAAGATGCGGAAATCTTATTGTTTGATATGCAAGCTTAAGTACGGCCTTATCAAAACATAAAGCCCAGTCAGTACTGACTGGGCTTTATGTTTAATCGCAATAGTGTTGCTATTGAATATTGGTTTGTTGAATACCCGCTAACAACCACGAGTCATCAGCGTTTTGTCGGTTTTTCTGAATATGCCAAATTTCATCTACATTTTCTGGCGCGCCATTATTTTCGCTTAACTGGCCAGTAAAGCGCACGCTAGCAATTGTATAGTCGCCATCAGTGGCCACTTCTAGTAGTTCTGCATCTATCGTAATCACTTCGGTTTTTTGCACAACATTGCCGCGCTCTTGCATTTGCATAGAGATTTCAGCAAACACTTCTGGCGTCGTGTATTCACGCACATCGTTAATGTCCTTACGGTCATTGGCCGCTTGCAGGCGAATGAACGACATTTTTGCGTTGCGTAAAAAACTTTCTATTGGAAAATCTTGTGGCACATTACCCCTATTTAACAGGGTTGCACCACCGCCAAAAGCTTGCTCAGACGACGGTTGAGGTGTGCCATATGGCACCCCACCCCCTGCATATTGCATACTATTTTGTTGTGAATTTTTAAATTTTGAAATTAAAAACATGATGACGCCAGCAGCAAGTAGTGCCATTAAAATAGAACTCATTCCACCCCCAAATCCGCCCATACCGCCACCGGCAAACATGGTCGCTAACCCTGCGCCTATGGCTAAGCCGGCTAACGGACCCATCCATTTACTGCCGCTTGAGGCAGGCGCTGATGCTGGCGCCGCAGTGGGTGCACGTTGTGCTTGTCTTTGTGGCATAGAACGGCTTTTGCCAAAGCTGCTACCACCACCAAAACGTTTCGCTTCAGCTACCGTGGATAATAGGCTCATACAAGTTAAGGCCACTATTAGTACCATTAAAAATTTTCTCATGCGTTCCTCATTGAATTGAATTGTGGGCAAACATGCCGGCATCGCTATTTGTTAGTGGGGGCGTATTGTGAATATACAAGGGGGCTGATTAGCGCTGCACTTACAAAAGAACGTGTACTTTCAGTATTACTTATTATGCGCTCGCATAATCCTACCTTTTTCACGCTCCCAATCACGCTCTTTTTCGGTATCACGTTTATCGTGTTGTTTTTTACCTTTGGCTAACCCAATTTCCACTTTAACGCGGCCTTTAGAAAAATGTAAATCTAACGGTACGATGGTATAGCCAGAACGCTCAACTTTAGCGATTAATTTGATAATTTCTTCATTATGCAACAACAGCTTACGTGTGCGTATGGCATCTGGGCGAATATGCGTAGAGGCTGCGCCTAGCGGCGTGACGTGACAACCAATTAAATAAATTTCGCCACGTTGAATAATGACATAGGCCTCTTTGATATTCACGCGGTTGTCTCGGATAGCCTTAACCTCCCAGCCCTCTAAAACAACACCCGCCTCATACTTGTCTTCAATAAAGTAATCAAAAAAAGCTTTTTTATTTTGTGCAATGCTCATAAAACTAAATATTTCTTGGCGAATGACTTAAAATAACATTTTACCTTACTTCTGCACTTGTTCACTTTTAACACGGGTGTAGATTTAATTTGTCGTTATAAAGGCACGTATGGCACAGGTTCAGAAATCAGTTCTTATCAACCACTCGGCTAGTCGCATGTATGCGTTAGTCGATGACGTGACCAAGTACCCTGAGTTTTTACCTTGGTGTAGCGGTGCGGAAATAAGCAAGCAAGATGACATATCGACCATTGCCACCTTACACATTGCCTATCATGGCTTGCATCAAAAATTTACCACTGAAAACCATAAGACCTACCCCAGCGCGATGGACATCAAACTCAAAGATGGTCCATTCAAACATTTGGAAGGCGCTTGGCGTTTTATAGCGCTCAATGAAAGTGCCTGTAAAATTGAATTTATGCTCAACTATGAGTTTGCTAATAGCCTATTAGAAAAAATGATCTCGCCTGTGTTTAGCCATATTGCGAATACTTTTGTGGATGGGTTTGTAGCGAGAGCAGATGTTGTATACAAAGCAAATTAACCATTAAATACTAGGATCTAACATGAATAGCGGTGAGATGATTGTAGAAGTAGCTTACGCATTACCTAATGAGCAACTCATTGTGCCAGTGAAGGTCACTACGGGCATCACAGCCGAACAGGCAATTCAATCCTCTGGCATATTAAATAAGTATCCAGAAATTGATTTAGCGATTAACAAAATTGGTATTTTTGGCAAGCTATCAAAATTAGATATGCCGTTGCGCCACCTAGACCGGGTTGAAATTTACCGTCCTTTAATTGCCGACCCTAAAGAAGTGCGCAAACAACGCGCTGCCGATGGCAAGGTAATGAAAAAAGGCGGCGGCGATGCCGCACCTGAAGATTAAAAACAACCCAACTACGAATAAATCTTATTGGCAATATTGATCAACGTCCCTTTGACCGTCAGCTTTACCTTGAGCAATATCAGCATCGCCTAAATAATACTTTTCACCTTTTTCATTGGTTTTGGCAATTCTGCCGCCATTGATAAAAGTTGCTAAATTTGCCTTAGCCGCCTTGCAGTTTTCTTGCTTAATCTTTAGATTTGCTTGGTTTTCTTCTTCGGCTTTTTTGTCTTTTGTACGTTTTGCAGCTAGCTCTTCTTTAGTCAGCGGCGCTTTATCGGCTTTCTTGTCCCCTTCAGCCCCCTTATCATTCACTACTTTGGCCTTATTAGCGATCGCTTTATCTTTATTGATGTCGGCATTTATATCACCCTTAACCTCGGTCAATGGCGCCAAGCCGGTAGGCGTAACTATTTTTTTACCATACATCGCTTCTTGTTT
>CAILFU010000174.1 GCA_903833595.1 uncultured Pseudomonadota bacterium | reverse complement strand
CCCAACAAAATGAGATGAATGAGTGGCTAGACTTCTCATGGATGCACAATGCCGCTAAATCAGTGGAGGTTTATACGCCGGATCCTAAAATCACTTATCCGTCATTTGAAATTAAACTGACGGACGGCAGTAAAGTCCATTTTGATAAAATACAAGAATCGCCAGACTTGCAATTAGCGCGTCCTGATGAAGGCCTCATCTATAATTTTCCTGGGGACTCAGGCTTTACCATGCTGAATCCGCCAATTAACATCCCTAGCAAGTAACCTCCATGCCAGAATTGCCAGAGGTAGAAACCACACGTCGTGGGCTTTTGCTTCTTGTAGGCAATGTGGTTAAATCTGTCACCATTCGTCACCCTAGGCTCCGCTGGCCAATTCCGCAACACTTAGTAGAGATCTTACCTAAGCAAACGCTCAAAGGCCTTACACGCCGCGCAAAGTACATATTATGTGAATTTGCGGGTGATGAGACTAAAGGGGTATTGCTGCTACATTTAGGCATGTCTGGGCGCATTCAATTATTAGATTGCAATTATCCAGCAGAGAAACACGACCATTTTGATATTGAATTTAGCGATGGCCAAGTGCTGCGCTTACGTGACCCACGTCGATTCGGGGCAGTGTTATGGCTAGACAATACCGATAACAATCACCCCTTGTTAAATAGCTTAGGTCCAGAGCCATTAGAAAGCGGATTTAACGCAAAATATTTACAAAAGGCTTTGGCTAATAAAACATTGGCAATTAAAAATGCCATCATGGATGGTCATGTGGTCGTTGGTGTAGGTAATATTTACGCATCAGAGTCACTTTTTCGTAGCCGTATTCATCCCGAAACCCCCGCCAATAAACTCAGTTTAAAAAACTGTGAAAGACTCGTGACTGAAATAAAAAGTACGTTGCAAGATGCGCTAACAGCAGGGGGCAGTAGCTTACGAGATTTTTTTGGGACTGATGGTAAACCGGGCTATTTTCAGCAGGAATATTTTGTCTATGCGCGTACCGACGCACCATGTAAAGTTTGCGCTAAGCCCATAAAAACGATGCGCCTAGGGCAACGTTCTACGTTTTATTGTGAGCATTGCCAAAAACGTTAACGCCTACGTTTGCTTTACACTCACTAGGCCTTAGTTCGCCACCGGCCAAAATGCACTGAATAACATCAACATTTCAAGTAGCGCCAATAGGGCAATGCTAAAGAATAGTCGCTTTTGCCAAATAGCTTGCTGCTGCTGGGTTTTAATCAGCCTTTCAATGGACTCGCGAATGGGTGAATCAGCTTCAGCTTGTGTTTTTTGGCGCAGAAAATCATGCAGCAATCGCGGCATTTCTGGCAAACTTTTTGCCATATGAGGTAATTCTTTTTTGAGCGTTTTTGCGATACTACGCCAACCAATTTGCTCACTCATCCAGCGTTTTAGAAATGGTTTAGCTGTTTTCCATAGGTCGATGTTGGGGTCTAAATCGCGACCCAGCCCCTCAATATTCAATAAGGTTTTTTGCAACATGACTAACTGCGGTTGAATGACTACGCCAAATTTACGTGACATTTGAAATAGGCTTAATAGTGTTCGGCCAAAAGAAATGTCTTTTAGGGGTTTGTTGAATATCGGTTCACAAATAGCGCGAATAGCAGTTTCTAACGCTTCGACATTAGTGTCTTTAGGGACCCAGCCGGACTCGATATGTGCGACAGCGACATCACGATAATCTCGATTGAAAAAAGCTAAAAAATTACGGGCTAAGTAGTATTTGTCATTGTCTGTCAGCGTGCCCATGATGCCAAAATCAAGGGCAATGTATTTGCCTTTATCTGGCCCTTCATCTGCCACCAGTATGTTACCTGGGTGCATATCAGCATGAAAAAAACCATCTCTAAATACTTGAGTAAAAAATATCTCGACGCCATCATGGGCGAGTTGTGCAATATCAATACCTTTAGCGCGTAGTACGTCAATTTTACTAATAGGTGTGCCGACCATGCGCTGCATCACCATGACTTGTTGGCGACACCAATCCCAATGAACTTCAGGGATGAGCAATTTCTTATCGGGGAAGTTGCTAGCCAACCTTGTGCAATTAGCAGCCTCTAAAGTGAGATCTAACTCGCTATGCGTATGTTCGGCAAACTCAGCGACGACTTCTTGAGGTTTTAGTCGTTTAATTTCGGATGATAAAAGCTGTAGTAACCATGCGGCGGTATCTAGCAACTCTAAATCATGATTAATCACTTTTGCGATACCAGGGCGTAATACTTTGACCGCCACTGGCGTGCCGTCTAGTAAGTGTGCAAAGTGAACTTGTGCAACAGATGCGCTAGCAATCGCAGTTTCTTCGAAGTCGACGAAAACCTGATTGAGCGGTAGGTTGAAGGCTTCTTGTATGACTTTTTCAACCTCAGCATACGCAAACGGCGGTACTTGGTCCTGTAGTTTGGCTAATTCATCTGCAATATCCAGTGGAATTAAGTCGCGACGGGTAGACAGCATTTGTCCAAATTTAACAAAAATAGGCCCGAGCGTTTCTAGCGCCAGTCTTAGCCTTTCACTGCGAGGCTTACTCCTGTTGCGGCCAAAAAATAACACATTGATGATGCTTTGCAATGGTTTTAATTTGGTGTGACTTAAAACAAAATCATCCAAGCCAAAGCGTAGTGCGATATAAATAATGTAAAAAAGCCGAAAAATACGCATAAATTTAGTCTGTGCTATCTACAGCAGTGCCTTTTAAGTCAGGATTTTGGATAGGTTTTGGTTGAATAGATTGTGCGAGTTTGGTTAATTTTTTTTCAAATCTAGCCACATCAGCACGCAAAGCATCGACCTCTGTATTGAATTCTTCTACCTGCTGTTTTTTAGCAATGAGAGGCATTTCTTCTTGCCAATAGCTACTTAACATTTCTGCTAACTTAGCACTGGTTTCTTTGGCTGATTTTGTCGTATCTCGGGCAAAGCCACCAATTTTGTAGGCGGCCATATCACCAATAAATTTGCTTAGATCATCTTCATAATCCCATTGCAGGTTAGATAATACTTTGGCAAATTCAGCTGCTAGATGCGTATCGCCTTCAATGGCAACCTGTAATTTTGCCGTATCATCTCCTGCCATTAAGCGTAAAGCTAAGCTTGGTGAAATGGTAATGGTCGCATCGGCAATATTGGTTTCGCCTGCAATCGCTAAGCCGCCATTTTCTAAAATAACAATGTTGCTAGAAATAAATCCGACATTAAGCTGTATAGACTTAGTTGCAAAAGGTTGCAACATCGCATTGGCCCAGCCATTTTGAGCCAATAGGTGCTGCAATAAGCGCGTAGAAAATGCTTTTAACATAAGGTGAGATCCATTAGGTTTTATAACCTTTATGTAAGGCCACTACACCAGCCGCTAGATTGTAATAATCCACTTTGCTTAAGCCTGCATCCACCATCATTTGCTTAAGCGTTTCTTGATCTGGATGCATGCGGATAGATTCAGCTAGGTATTGATAGCTTTCAGCATCTTTGGCTAAAATCTTACCCATAAATGGTAATAGTTTGAATGAATAGGCATCGTATATTTTAGAAAGGGGTTGCCATATTTTTGAGAACTCTAATACTAACAATCTACCGCCCACCTTAAGTACACGTTGCATCTCGGCTAACGCCAGCTCTTTATGTGTCATGTTGCGCAAACCGAACGCTACAATCACACAATCAAAGTGATTGTCCGGGAAGGGTAATTTTTCCGCGTCACATTGCAAGGCAGGTACGCTTAACCCAGCATCTAGCATACGGTCTCTACCAACGGCCAGCATAGACGCGTTGATGTCGGTCAGAATCACCTGCCCATTTGCACCCACTTTTTGTGCGAATAGTTTAGATAAATCCCCACTGCCACCGGCAATGTCTAATACGATGTCACCCGGTCTAACGCCACTTACTTCAACTGCAAAGCGCTTCCAACCTCTGTGCATGCCTGCTGACATGACATCATTCATTAAATCATACTTACTCGCAACAGAATGAAAGACCTCGCCCACTTTTTTGGCTTTATCAGCCTCGGCTACCGTTTTAAAACCAAAATGTGTATTGTGTTCAGTTGACATAAGATTCACTTTCCAATGACTTAATTATTCCGTTTAATGCCTGCCGCACTTAATTTCCCCAAATACTCTAACCAGAGCGCTTCGTAATTGCGCCCCAATTCATATAAATAATCCCAAGAATATAAGCCAGTATCATGACCATCAGAAAATGTAAGCTTAACCGCATAATTACCGACAGGCGCTATGCTGGTGATATTGACCTCTTCTTTATCAAGTTGCAGTACTTCTTGTCCGTGACCATGGCCCCGTACTTCGGCAGAGGGTGAGTACACCCTTAAAAACTCACATGAGAGCATGCACTCCGTATTGTCATCAAACTTTATTTCTAACAAGCGCGAAGCCTGATGCAGTCGAATGTCAGTCGGGCGAGGTGAATCGTTGGTTAAGCCACTCATTTAATGATTATCTTTCTATAAAATATGATGATAACAGAATGACATGGCTAGAAGCGCTCACTTCATTAGATAGCGTAAGTTGAGGGAGGTTATTTTATGCAAGAAAAGCTGACCATTACTGAATAAAGAAAAAAATGAGTATGAATAAAAAAGGCTGCATATCAATTGCAGCCTTTTTTCTAAACCAAGCATCACCAAATTAATGATGCGCTAACATTAATGCCTTCATTTTTTGCATGGCTTTTTGTTCAATTTGACGAATACGCTCAGCAGAAACGCCAAATTCATCTGCTAACTCATGCAATGTTTTTCCGCCTTCGTCTTGCAACCAGCGTGATTCAACCACTCTGCGGCTACGATCGTCTAAACTTTGAAGCGCAAGGCTTAAGCCCGTTGTTTCAGAAAATTCAGCTTGTTTTGCTTGTATCGCTTCTAGGGGTTCTAATCTTTCATCTTGTAAATAAGCAATTGGGCTGTAATGCTCATCGGCATCATCATCGATATTGGCTTCGAGTGAAATTTCGTGA
This sequence comes from uncultured Pseudomonadota bacterium, assembly GCA_903833595.1. Taxonomy (GTDB): domain Bacteria; phylum Pseudomonadota; class Gammaproteobacteria; order Burkholderiales; family Methylophilaceae; genus Methylotenera. The sequence goes on along the minus strand of CAILFU010000174.1, from coordinate 1,220 downwards.
CCACTTAGTCGCGCTTCCATTTCCAATACGTCTTCAGGTTTGACATTGAGCGTTTTTGCAATGTGTTCTACCTCACTCGGCTGCAAGCTATTGAGGCTAGTTTTCATGCTACGTAGATTAAAAAATAATTTACGCTGTGCTTTAGTGGTGGCAATTTTTACCATACGCCAGTTGCGTACGATATATTCGTGAATTTCTGCCTTAATCCAATGCATCGCAAAAGATACTAAGCGCACACCACGTTCTGGATCAAATCGTTTAACGGCCTTCATGAGACCAATATTGCCCTCTTGAATGAGGTCTGATTGTGGCAGGCCGTAGCCATTAAAACCGCGCGCAATACTTGCAACTAATCTTAAATGTGAAACGATGAGCTGACGCGCCGCTTCTAAATCATTTTCTTTTCTAAATTTTACGGCAAGGGCATATTCTTCTTCTGCAGTCAGAATCGGATAGGCTTTAATTGCTCTAGAGTATTGTTCTAGGCTATCAGTTGCGGTTAATACAGGTAATGTTAATGCGTTACTCATTAAAATTTAATCCTCCAATAGTCGTAATATTAGCACTCTACTTAAGAGAGTGCTAGTGGCTAAATGGTTCACTATAAATTTTAAAGGGTGTTTTAATCGATTTTAATCGCGGCAATAGCGCGTGTGACAGATAGATAAGAACCAAGCCAGCCAATGAAAATAGAGGCAACGACAATCGCCATATATAGTGGAATGTTAAGCCAAGGCAGGCTAAAGTCACTGCTATAGAGGTGAGAGAGTTGTGTGACAGACTGGTTATAAAGTTGAACAATGAGTGTCAAAATGACCATTGCTAACAGCCCGCCAAAAAGGCCATAAACCATGCCTGCGTATAAAAAAGGGGTTCTGATAAAACCAGTCGTGGCCCCGATGAGTTTGCTGACAATAATTTCATCTTTTTGGGTCAGTATCTGCATGCGCACGGTATTGCCAATAATTACCAACAAGGCTACGGCCAGTAAGGCGGCAATAAATAATATAATTTTTGTGCCTAGCGCTAATATGGTTGATAAACGTTTTGCCCATTCTGAATTTAATACTGCCTGATCCACCCCTGGAATTCCTTGCAATTCATTTTTAAGGGCTTCAAGTGTTGCTGGGTCAGCAGATTTTGCCTGAATAAAAAAAGCATCAGGTAATGGATTTCTTGTGAGTTGACTCACTTCATTATCAATTTTATTGGACTCAGCT
>CAILFU010000173.1 GCA_903833595.1 uncultured Pseudomonadota bacterium | reverse complement strand
GGGTATCGTTGGGGGTATCGTCATTTACAGCGAAACTGGATACCCCCAAATGTCACTTACTAACATTGCAATTACCAAGGCAAAGCAAGCAGACAAGCCATACAAACTTTCAGACGGAGGTGGCCTTTATCTGCAAATAAATACCACAGGAACTAAGTGTTGGCGGTTCAAGTATCGCTTTGCTGGTAAAGAGAAGGTGTTATCGCTTGGGGTATATCCGCATTTGTCTTTACTTGAGGCAAGAGAGCGTCGTGACCTAGCCAAGAAAAATCTAGCGAATGAAATTGACCCGAGTGCGTTAAAGCAGACGAAAAAGTATGAAGCCGAGCAGGCGGCCACCAATACCTTTGAAGCAGTGGCACGTGAATGGCATGATAAAAACAAAATCAAATGGGTCGCCAAAAATGCTGCTAGAAATCTAAGTATATTAGATCGCCACTTATTCCCTTTTATTGGAAAGATTTCAATCTCGAGTGTTAAGGCATCGGAACTGCTTACTGCTATACGTAAAATAGAGGCACGAGGAAACGCTGAAACAGCACATCGCGTATTGCAGATTTGTGGGCAGATATTTAGGTATGCGATTGCTACTGATAGGGCACAAGCAGACCTTAGCCTTGTTTTAAAGGGTGCGTTATCCCCAGTCAAAGTAAAACATCATGCAAGTATTACCGACCCTAACCTTATTGGGGCCTTCTTACGCGATATTTATAGCTATCAGGGGGCATATTTAACTCAGCAAGCACTCAAGCTAGCTCCCCTTGTTTTTGTGCGGCCGGGTGAGCTACGGCATGCTGAGTGGAGTGAGATAGATTTTGTTAAGGCAGAGTGGCGTATTGCTGGCCCGAAGATGAAAATGAAAGTCACTCATATCGTTCCCCTTTCTAATCAAGCGTTACAGATTTTAAAAGAAATCCACGAGCATACTGGGCATTTGCAATATGTATTCACCAGCGTAACAAGTACCAAGAGACCTATGAGTGAGAATACGGTGAATATGGCGCTACGTCGGTTAGGTTATGAAAAGTCGGACATGACCGGGCACGGTTTTAGAAGTATGGCTAGTACGATATTGCATGAACAAGGTTGGTTGCACGATGCAATTGAGCGGCAGTTAGCCCATGCAGACAGAAATAAAGTTAGTGCCGCTTATAACTACGCTGAGCATTTACCTAAACGTACCGTCATGATGCAAGAGTGGGCGAATTATTTAGATGCATTAAGATCTGGTGCAAATGTTATTCCCATTGGAAAGGTTGCCTAATTATGTCAAGACCAAAGACTGTTCAGCCGTTACCATTATCCAGCTTCTCCTTTTATAGCGGCATTATGTTAATTGAAGTTGAAGTTCGTGATGGCACTTGTTACTTAATATACAGAGGATCACACAAACGCGATGCTTACGATGAGAAATTGTGGAAAGTCATGGAGCATGTAGTTAACGATTACTTATCAATGACTGGTAAAAAGTTTGTGCCTAGAGATAGAGATTATTTATTGAGTGCTACAGATTTTGCTACCCAGGTTGAAATTTGGGGGTATGGAGGATTGAATGGTGAAGACAATAGTGCCCTCCGCAAAAAACTCTACCCAGATGTAAAGCGAGAGTTGCAGGTTTATCAAAATGCTATTGATGAAAAAATGAAAAATATAGCAAAAGGTACGTCTTGCGCCCAAACCCTTAAATAAATCCGCTCAAGATTCGTATTGTCATGAACCTATTAGGAGACAATACGATGCAAAATAACCACCCCAAACCTTTCCCTGACACTGGTTACGTCAGGCTGCCTCAAGTACTAGAAGTATTCCCTGTTAGTCGATCATCTTGGTGGGCCGGCGTCAAATCAGGCCGCTACCCTCCAAGTTTTAAACTCGGACCTAGAACTACAGCATGGCGTGTTGAAGATATCTATGCATTACTCGAAAAAGGGAATGCAGCATGAGCAACCCCTCAACACTGAATAATGCAGACCGCCGTCATACTGCAGAAATTCTCTCGTCCAAACCCCAACAAAACCCGCGGAGCTCTAGTGCTGCCAGGGCACGTCACGACCAAAATAATTCAAGGAGTAATACCATGGCTATCCAATCTACCGATAACAAAACTAACACCGCCACTACAATCACAAGCATTAGCGCATTACGCCTCTCTGCCAACTACGGCGCAACGCTAGGTGTTAAAAAGCTACTAACCCGCGTTCCTGTGGGTAAACCTAAAAAGAGCAACTTCTTTCGAGTACATGCATCTGAAGAGATGGCGTTCCAAGGTATGTTGCTAGAACAAAAGGAAGCGAATGAATCTTATCTTGTAGTACCGAATATTGCCAAAGAAATAAGTGAGCTAGTGACTGCAGTTCAACTGTATGCCGCCATTGATCGACTTAACAATGTTTCACTGATACCAGTGCCGCTCCCCGGCGAAGACGGGAACAGAAACCCATGGCACGAATCTCTTGCGCAAGCGGTAGAAATGTCTAAATCAAATTGGATAAGAATCACTGCCAATATGTCGCTCGGTGGCTATGATGTTTTTGCGGCTCAGGCATCGTTATCAGAACCTGAATGGCCTGAGTATGACATTGAGGCTTTCATCGAAGTAGCTTTTCGTGGCAAGATTATCTCTAGTCTTGAGCATCCAATCGTGCAGTCCCTCTTAGGTCGCATCTGATGTGGCCGGCGGATTTTGCAGATGGAATTCATTTGGTGGATTTTGAATTTCATCCCCTCAACAATCGAGAAGGCAATCCACCTAAACCTGTCTGCATGGTCGTGCGCGAATGGCCTTCAGGCAACACCAAGCGCTACTGGCAGGACGAGTTGCACCATATGACCACTGCACCATTCCCGACAGGTGATAAGGCCTTATGCGTCGCTTATTTTGCCTCCGCGGAGATGGATTGTTTTCGGGCACTGGGTTGGGATTTACCGGTCAACTTATTAGACCTCTACACTGAGTTTCGTTGCTTAACTAACGGACTGACATTAGCACATGGTCGACATTTATTAGGGGCTTTACTCCACTTTGGGCTACCTAGTATTAGTGGTGAAGAGAAGGACGCAATGCGTGATTTAGTCTTAACAGGTGGCCCGTGGAAGTTAAAGGAGCAGATAAAAATCCTTGATTATTGCGAAACTGATGTCGTGGCACTTGCCAACCTGCTTGATGCTTTACAAGACGAAATCGACTGTCCCCGTGCGTTGTTGCGAGGACGTTATATGCAAGCGGTATCACATATGCAAATGAATGGCATCCCGCTTGATGTAAATGTCTTATTGAAGCTGAAAACACAGTGGAGCCAAATCCAGAACCAATTAATTGCAGAGATGGACCAGCACTACGGAGTCTACGATGGGCTTACATTTAAATCTTCCCGCTGGGCCCAGTATCTTATGGCTCAGAATATTCCATGGCCTACACTTGCGAGTGGAAAGTTGGACTTACGTGATGACATCTTTCGACAAATGGCTCGTGTCTATCCGCAGGTTGCACCCATTCGTGAACTAAGGTCGGCCTTGTCAGAAATGCGTCTAGCTAATCTTCATGTTGGAGATGATGGTTGTAATCGTTGCCTCTTATCGCCATTCAGTGCGCGTACTGGTCGCAATCAACCTTCTACCAGTAAATTCATTTTTGGTCCGTCAGTTTGGCTGCGTGGGCTCATTAAGCCAAGAGAAGGCTGGGGCTTGGCTTATGTGGATTGGAGCCAGCAAGAGTTTGGTATTGCTGCAGCACTGTCTAGAGATTTAGCCATGAGGGATGCCTATAAGAGTGGAGACCCCTATCTTGCATTTGCTAAGCAGGCTGGAGCTGTACCTCAAAATGCTACCAAGCAAACCCATAAAAGTGAGCGTGAGCAATTTAAAGCCTGCGTGCTGGCTGTGCAGTATGGCATGGGAGAGGAAAGCTTGGCGCTTCGCATTAACCAACCAGTAGCCCGTGCTCGACAGCTACTTGAACTGCACAGACGTACTTACCGTCAATTTTGGAAATGGTCGGATAGTGTGGTGGATGAGGCAGTATTAGGAGGTGTGCTTTGGAGTAGTTTTGGGTGGAGGATTCAAACCAGTAGCAACCCCAATGACCGCAGTCTACGCAATTTTCCGATGCAAGCTAATGGAGCAGAGATGTTGCGTATCGCCAGTATTTTGATCACGGAAGCAGGCATTATGGTTTGTGCTCCAGTACACGATGCTTTATTAATTGAAGCACCTCTAGATGAGCTAGATAAGATTGTTGAAGCCACGCAATTACTGATGAAGCAGGCTAGTAGCATCGTGTTAGATGGTTTTGAGCTGGGGAGTGATGTCAAGGTCATACGTTATCCCGATAGATATATGGATGAGCGTGGGACATTGATGTGGAATACCGTCATGAAATTAATGGATGAGCCATTGTTAGTCTGACCTGTAGCTAGCAGCCACTCCTACCCGAGGCTGCTAGCTACCCCCGTCCATTCTATTAATATATTCTTAATATAGTAGGTAACTTAGTGACCAATGAAGAAGTAAACCCCCCCGTAAAACGCTATCGACTTAACCCTAAATCAGGGACATTAATGGAAGCGCCACCCAAGCCATTATTTCTACGTGGGCCAATACCCATGGATTGGTTAAGTAAGGCTTCAGACCTGCCTGGTAAAACGCTCCATCTTGCAATGGCGTTATGGTGGTTAAATGGTATGTCGAAAGGTGAGGCATTCAAACTAACGGGGAAAGCTTTAGATTTATTACACGTATCACGAGATGCAATGCGAGATGGGCTTAATAGGCTAGAGCAACATGGACTCATTCGAGTCGAACGAAAAACTGGGCAGCGCCCTGTTATTACCATACTTAATCGTTAATCTTCTCTGCTCACCGAGTGTTTACTAGCTTGGGTGAGTTTAACCGGTCCATGGGGTTGATTGAAATATAAAATCAACCAAGCCCGTTTGAGCCTCTAGCCTAGTATTACAGTCGAAATTATCACATCTCGAACATCATCTAACGTAGTCAATCTTTTATAATTTAATGGCTTAGGACCCCTCGTTCTCTGTGCCGTCGTCATATTAAGTACGTGCATCATATCTTCAAGTTGAGCAAGGGTTAACGAAGCGCTGGAGTCACGCAGCCTAGATTCTTTGGTATATAAGCCAGATTTGATATGTGCTTGGCGTGAGCGCTCTTTTCCTTCTGCGGTACGTGGACCAGTAGACTTGCCCCCGTGAAAATCACATACCTGCTTACCTTTTAAAGATGGGCGACCACATTGCAGCTTAGTTCGTTTAGACAGAGCTTGACAACGAGGGCATGAAATCTTGCCGCCGGCTGTTATTAACAATTTTTCGGTATAAAGCATGTATTTATTATAACAAAATGATAATAAGATAGCTTTATAAAGCGGTGTCTAGACTATGTGATTGGCCGCATTTATTAGCTTTCAACCTATATATTGTAGGCTGCTAAAGCAGACCTTGGATTTTGGTGCTTCCGACCCAAAGCGGACGGTCAAAAATCCAGCCATCCAATAGCGGTTTATTTGCTAAGAGTCTTCTAGGTTATAGTGGGTCTTGCAATCAGAGCAGACACGCAAAACGCTGAAATTGTCATATTTCTGCTGGGCTTGCTCACGATCATTTATCGCGCTATCTAGTTTAGCTTTTTTATCTTCAAGAATCTGCTTAGCCTCATCAATCGTAAGTGGGGACAAAAGCGGGCTTGCCACCCAAGCCCAAAAACCTTTATCCTTAGGCTTACTTGCATAATCTAAAGCCTGCTCTAAAAAAACTTTAGCATCTTGAACCTCTTTCTCCATCTTAAGAATTGGTATCGAGTAATAAGCTGAGAAAGTTTTCCACTGATATGATTGGCAGTGAGGGCAGCGCCTATCTATCCCAACAAAACTATATTCAGGTACCTTTAAGTTACTTATAGCCAGCTGTTTATCTTTAGGGGTAATAAAAGAATCACCACATCTACTACAAACACGCGTTCGATCCCAAATCGCTTTATCTAATTCGTATTTTTGGAATTCTAATAATTTTTCACTAGATTTTTTATAATTATCCACTTCAACCGAAAGACTAGAACTTTTGTTTGATAAACTGAAAAAACCGGGTTTAACGCTTTCGATATTTTTTGCAAATTCGTCAATCTTCAAAATTGTCTCTGCCGAATTTTTGAGAGAGTCAGAGCATTTTTTTATCCAAGAATCTTTATTAATGTATTCATTAGGTGGCATTGGCGGAGCATATTCATCGGCTATCGCAACTGTTTGAGTGCCAGTTGTACTCAAGTCTACCCCTTGATAGTTAACACCAACTCCGCCCCTCCCCGCACTAACACCAAAACCACCTCCACTGGACTCGTAATTTATGTTGGTTATACCTCCAAGAACTAACATTTTAGCCAACTTCCAATCACTGCTATTACAAGATGGGCAATTATCGTTAATTGAAACTTTAGGTTCTTTCATTGTCTTTCCCTAATAAAACTCCAGTATTTCAAAACCATGGGTAATAAATACCAAGTGATTATTTTTTAATATAATTACATCTTAACTAACATTACTACTTAAAAAATTTATCCCAGTGATGTGCTAAATAAATCTTTTGTTTTTCATCGAACATGCCAACATTAAGTTTAGGTCTCACCCCCCACTGACTCAAAACTAGCGTATCTGTTTTGCGACCCTCATAGTTAAGTTTTTCAGCTATCTGAGCCGTCATATCAAAGCCTTTCAAATAAAATATGGTACAGCAGTCATAATCACAAAATAAAACTATATATCAATAGACGGCTTATATTTCATTTTTAGAAATATAGAAATTCTGCTTCTGGCCCAAAGTCGCATTTATATCCGTCTGCTTTACGGCAATTCATTTTATCAGGTATCAATGACTGCTTTGTAACAAGCCAATTAAGTGGTCGTTGGACAAGTCCCGACTCTTAATAGAGTGTCAATCGAACATATTTCTTTCATTCAAAAATTACTCTACTAAGTTATAAACATTAATCAAGGTGTTATTTTTTGGACACTATGATAATAAAATATCAAAAAACAAGGCTTGCTATATGAGCTTCGTGTAACCTATTATTCAAAAGAGATAGCTATTTCGATATAGCTGTTTTGTTGCATCGCTTTGGAGATTACAAGGAAAAAGAGGTGGTAAAGAGTAATCGTCTAATTCGTCATGAAGTCGTAAATAATCGCGTTTTTATTCATGATTTAAATATAAGTGTAGTTTATGATTGAATATCTTTACCCGATCGTCCAATTAGCCTTACGAGACGAAATTCAGCAAGCATATTAACTGCAGCAAAATAGCATACTGCCTATTTTTTTGAGAAAACAATGAATAAAATATCAGCCGCCATCCCATCTATAGCTTTTATAGTCTCTTTGACAGTACTCATTTTTGTCTGGAAGATATCCTCTGAAATAAAGGTTCTCAGTGCCCAAATAGCGCAAACGAATACTGCTTCAGGGAATGCCATTTCAAATAAAATTTCCTCTGAAGTTGAAAAGAATTTATCAACCATAGAGAGTCAGTTAGATGATGAGTCAAAATGCCCAACCACTCCAGAGGGTGTTAATAAGCTTAACAATGACCTAACAAATTTCATAAAAACATTGTCGCCTTCAGTTCAAGAAGAACTATATCCACGGATTGAACGAAGAAGATGGGAGTTGGATGCTCTTTGGGTACTTGTAAATAAGGCAACAGACAGCCGAGGTTTGGATGAACATGCGCAAGCATTGGAGTCTCTTCTGAGTCAGAAGCCTATTGCTGCATCTTTTACTCTTGAAGAGAGGTTGAAAACACGGCAAAAAGAAATTGAAAACCAGATTATTGATGCGGATCGTGCATCTGCCATTGAGTATGCAACGAATGCCTTTGGTGGCAAAGGAGACTCCCAAACTGCGCTCAGAATGCTTGAAAAATATAATGATAATCTTGCAAATGAATTGGCTGGTAAACTCCGGAAAAAAGTTATGACCTTAGCAATAGCCACAGATATCGAAAGTTTAGAAACTGAGCTAAAACAATATTCAATATTAAGTGATCGGGACCTAAAAGAGTATGCATTTTCTAGGTTGTATCAAACCATACAGGAAATTAGATTGAGAACGATTGAAGCTGTTATTACCGATGACAAGATAAAGTCAAGCCTTTCAACTTTGCAAAAAAAGGTTACGGATAATTTGGGCGCAATAAACAAAGGAAAAAAACAAATTTATGATGAAAAAATCAAAAATTATCAGGTGTGGGCATTGAGAGAAATCAATAAAGTGCGTTCCTATAAGCAGATCGAGGATGCAGAACTTAATCGGCTTAGCATAACTGATCGTCACAACCAGTTTTCAGAAGTTAGAAAAAAAGCTATAGAAAAAACAAATAAAATTGTTCGTGAAGATTTAATTCGATACATGTCTCAAATTAATCAAGGCGCTTTGGATGAGGCTGTAGGTCAGTGGTTTCGTAAAGTGTATCAGGATCGGTTTGAGAGACTAGACGATAAAGAAAAGTTGGAAGTTGTTAAAGGGTTTGCCTTCGCATCCAAAAGTCCTGTGGAATAATTTCTATGAGATTAGTGCAATTTGTCCTCAATGCTATATTGCTTTTGCACCTAGTGATGCAGGTGGCAGTTGCTGATACATCAGCTTTTAAAATGGGAATGACCTACAAAGAGGTCAAAGCACTACATGAGCAACGACTTCAAATTGGTCAGTCGCGCGCTCAGCAACTAGATGACTTCAGATCTATTGTTAGAGTGAGTCGTTATGGTGATAGAGGACTAGAGCGAATATTCAATAATTTTGATGGCAAACATTACATAGATCCAACTATTCCTGGTGTTAGCCATTCCATCACATTAATTGCATCTGGGAGCAAGTCTCAATCCAAGGGATACGTACGTGAACTACTGTATGCGATGGCATTTCATAACGATCCACGTTTTGAGCTTGTGGGGATGAATCAAATCGTTAAACGAGAATGGGGAAACACGGACAAAGACTTGGTGGTCCGTCACAAAGCTACCGGCCTATATGCTCGAATTGAAGTCAAAGACGTTTCATTATCTTCCCAATCAAGCAATATTGAGGACCTAAAAAAACAAATTAATAAAATGGCAAAGGAAGGACGCCTCACGGGGCAGTCACAATACTGGGTCAATCGCAGAGAAGTTCACCCGGAAATTCAACGATATGCAACCAGTAAGGGTATAAATGTGTATGGAAATGTTTCTACAGGGACGTCACAGAAGAATGGTTTGATGTCGTCAAAAGACTTCATGGATGATGTCGATAAGAGCATTTTTAAATCTGATCGAAATAGATCTGTTTTTGGTGCCGGACAGTTGGCAAATGGCGTGTGGATGTTGGTAGAGTCAATTCCTAACACATTCGAAGATATACAAACTGTTTTAAATCCTGAAACAAGGACAACGCAAGATTGGATGCGTTTGGGTAGCAATTCGACGTCAACTCTTGCAGGAAGTGCTTTAATTTTATCTGGTACATTAAGATCTGCAAGTCGATATGCCAGTGAGCAGTTACAGGCTAGGTCATATGCTTTGAGTAACAATGCAGGTAGAGCTGCAGCAACTTTCATTGTGGCAGATGAAGCATTTTTAATATGGAGATATAGGGAGGGCGATGTGTCCTCAAGTGAATTTTGGACTTCACAATGGTTATTGAGTGCGTCAATGACCGGCTCATATGGAGGGGCATTGTTAGGCAGATCAATAGGAACTTATATTCCATTGCCGGGTACTGGAACATTAGGAAGTCTCATTGGAAGTTTTACTGGTAGTTACTTAGGACGCGTCATCGGTAAAACGTGGGTGGATGACTACTATGAGATGAAATTTGGCACTATTGATAAGGAATTCGGTGACTATGTTAAAAAACAATACAACGTGCTTTAGACGTCTAGGCATTATTCAACTAGACCAGTTGTAGTGAGCAGACTAGTTGTCAAAATTAATCGGTAAATAAACAAAATTTGTCTCTTAAGGATAGGCTACCGAATTAGAGCAGTTATATAGTGCCTGTCAGCTGAACTCCATTAATTGGCGAATGACTCCAAATGGCCCCAAGCACTTGTACACCCCTGAAAGTGCCTATCTATAACCAGTCAGTGGTATTAAGTGAAGTGAAACTGCCTCAAAGCAGACTTTGAATTTAGTGGCTACCGACCCATTGCAGACGCTCGCCTATTAAGCCACTGGCAAATACAACATCACCTTAGTACCAACGCCATACTCACTTTCTATGACGATAGAGCCACCAAGCTTTTCCATGATGTCTTCACTAATCGCCATACCTAAGCCCGTACCAGGAATTGCGCCTGATTTATCTGCACGATAGAATTTTTCAAAGACGCGTCCGAGTTGTTCTGGGGTCATCCCAATACCGTGGTCTTCAATCGCAATTAAAATCTTCGGTTTATCTTCATGCACCACTTCACTGACCTGCATTCTTATCACGCCTTTTTTGGGTGAAAATTTTAAGGCATTACTTAAAAAGTTATTAAGGACTTGATCAAGTTTAGGGCCGTCTACAAGTGCATCAGGCAACGTTGCGCTTATTTCTACATCAATTTTAGTGTTGTTATTGGGGAAGATAAATTTTTCAGCTAACCCTTGTAAACGTGGGCGAATGTCTTGATGAATTAAGTCATACGAATCTGTTGCCTGTGACTCAATTTTTGCGACATCAAGAATATCGTTTAATAAATGGATCATCGCTTGTGATTGCGCATAAATCACATCTATAAGCTCTGGTTGTTCATCTATGGTGATTGCGCCTTTTTTGATGATTTCAACATATCCAAAAATAACGGTCATAGGCGTTCTTAGTTCGTGGGCGGCAGTGGTCACAAACTCCGCCTTCATTTTATTGATGATGTTTTTTTGGGTAACATCTTGAAAATAAATCATCCTACTAATGCGTGGCATATTGCAGTCAATGTAAGAGCGCTCAATGGCCTTTAGACTATCTAATTTAATCTCGAAATTCAAGTCAGCCCCGCGCGTTGATGTAGCAGTTTGGCCAGCTTTTAAGTTAGGTGTAATTGGTAAACTTGAGGTGGCTAAATACTTGTCTGCAAAGGTACATTTTGCTTGTATAAAATGGTCTAGGGCAGCTTCAGTTAATCCCGTAAACCGGTCTGCTTGACTGTTAAATAGCTGGCAAAATGCAGAGTTCACATGGCTGACATGGTGCTGAACGTCAATGACAGCAATAGGATTAGGACTAGAGCCGAAAATGACTTCTTTATCTTCACTGTCATGCTCAATAAGCGCTAATGCCAACTTCTGTTTGCTAATGTCTTCCTGAATCGACACATACCCATCACTCCCATCTTCATGGAGGATTGGCGTGGCAATAACATGCGACCAAAAGGGTTCACCCGATTTTTTATAGTTAAGAATTTCTACATTAAAGCCTTTATGGTTTTTAATGGCGCCGCGCATAATCTTCACTGTATCTTGTGAAGTCTCTGCACCTTGTAAAAACGAACCGACTGTTTTACCTATTACAAAGTCTTCCGTGTAGCCACAGGTGGATAAAAATGCAGGGTTGACCCAAATCAAATGTCCAAAGCGGTCGGTAATGGTGACGGAATTGGTGGTGGTTTGCACGACAAGGGCTAATTTTTTGTATTCTATTGCAAGGCGTAATCTCTCTTCATTTTGAAAGACTAGCTCTTTGTTGGCAATGAGAAGTTCTGCCGCACGTTTTTCTTTCTCTTCATTTTGAAAGACTAGCTCTTTGTTGGCGATGACGAGTAATTTTTGTGACGTGATTAAGTCTTCATAAGCATGTAGACGCTCCTGCACTTCATGCGTGAGCTGAGCGGGCGTCGGTAGCTTAAGTGCTTGCGGAATCAGTTTTATCAACACAATTGCAGTAACGACTGAAATCAGCGCAGTAAAGGCTTTCATGCTGGCAT
>CAILFU010000172.1 GCA_903833595.1 uncultured Pseudomonadota bacterium | reverse complement strand
TTAATTGGCATTATTTGCCTCAAAAGGTACCGCTATGATTGGTATGACAGGGTATTTCCATTTCCAATTGTCTGGATTTTCAGCGATTGGTAGCATCGTAATGCAATCTACTGGGCAAGGCGCCAAACATAGCTCGCAACCGGTGCATTCTGAAGTAATGATTGTGTGCATGTGCTTCGCTGCACCTAGGATAGCATCCACTGGGCAGGCTTGTATGCAAAGTGTGCAACCTATGCAAATTGCCTCATCAATAAAAGCCACCGCCTTGGGTTTTTCTACGCCATTAGCTGCATTAATAGGTTTATATTCCACGCCCATTAAATCTGCTAACGCATGCGCGCCAGCATCGCCACCAGGGGGACATTGATTAATGTCAGCTTCACCTGCTGCGATGGCTGTTGCATAAGGTTTGCAGCCCGGATAGCTGCATTGACCACATTGCGTTTGCGGCAAAATGGCATCGATGCGGGCGACCAGTGGGTCGCCTTCAACTTTAAATAATAATGCAGAGATGCCCAGTACAACCCCAAGTAATAAGGCAAGACCAAGCATAATGTAAAGGGAAATAATCATGTTGCTAGAATGTTAAGTACTTAAATTTAATATTTATCGAGGCCAGCAAACCCCATGAACGCTAAGCTCATCAGTGCTGCAGTGACCATAGCAATCGCAGACCCCTTGAGCACCACGGGTACATCGGCGGCTTCCAGACGTTCGCGCATAGATGCAAATAAAATGAGCACCAAAGAAAAGCCCAATGCCCCACCCATGCCAAATAACAGCGACTCCATAAAGCTATGGCTTGATTGTGCATTTAATAAAGGAATGCCCAATACGGCACAGTTAGTTGTAATCAATGGTAAGAAAATACCTAGCGATTGATATAAAGGGGGGAAGTTTTTTTCCATTGCCATTTCAGTAAACTGAACAACGCCAGCAATCACCACAATAAATGAAAGGGTGCGAAGATACTCTAAACCATTTGGATCAAGAAGATAATGCGTAATTCCCCAGCTTGTCATTGAACCTATGCTGAGCACGAATGCTGTTGCGCCAGCCATGCCAATGGAGGCTTCTAATTTTTTAGAGACGCCCATAAATGGGCAAAGTCCTAGGATTTTAACTAGCACGATGTTATTCACAAGCACTGTGCCAATTAGAATCATGATGTAATGATGAAAATCAATAGTCATGGTAATTATCTAAAATGATAGCCTAAATTATAGCGTGTTTATGCTTTAGGGCGCCTCTATTAATTAAGTAAAAAATTACACAAATCATCTTTGCGTCTTACATGTGACCATGTGTTAATTCTTAAAAAGTTCAGATAATCGTATCTATATGGAGTTGTGCGTATCGATTAATCTTGATAGGTTATTCAGTTTTCCTAGAGAAACTTTGCATTGAGAAACTGTATATTCACCTGGCTTTTAAGTTAAAATATAAAATTATGAATACTTTAGGTTTGCGTATGTTACAAGGCGGTTCAGTAGGCCAAGGAAGTTTGCTAGCCAAAGGCAGTTTGGTGGCAATTGTCACGCCAATGTTCGAAGACGGTAGTTTAGACATCCCTTCTTTGAAGGCGTTGATTGAATTTCATATCGACCAAGGCACTGATGGTATTGTAATCGTAGGTACGACTGGTGAGTCGCCCACAGTGGATTTTGATGAACATTGCTTATTAATCAAAACGGCTGTGAATCAAGTTAATGGTCGAGTACCTGTAATTGCGGGAACTGGGGCTAATTCGACTAAAGAAGCTATTGAGCTGACGCAGAAAGCCAAAGAATTAGGTGTAGATGCATGTTTATTAGTCGCGCCTTATTACAACAAGCCCACTCAAGAGGGCTTGTATCAGCACTTTAAAGCAATTGCTGATGCGGTAGATATTCCTCAAATTCTTTACAATGTACCTGGGCGTACGGCCTGTGACATTACTAACGATACAACGCTACGTTTAGCCGTTCACACAAATATTATTGGTATTAAAGATGCAACTGGCGGCATCGAGCGTGGCACAGATTTGCTATTGCGGGCGCCTAAAGATTTTGCTGTATTGAGCGGTGACGATGCAACGGCTATGAGTTTAATGTTGTTAGGTGGCAAAGGCGTTATTTCAGTGACCGCTAACGTAGCACCCAAGCTCATGCATGAGATGTGTATAGCTGCGGTAGCGGGTGACGTTAAGACTGCTTGTGAGATTAATGCAAAATTATTTCAGTTACACCAAAAACTCTTTGTTGAAGCGAACCCAATACCGGTGAAATGGGTTTTGGAACAAATGGGTTTAATAAAGTCGGGCATTAGGTTGCCGATGGTACATTTGTCGGTGCAATACCATGAAGTGTTGCGAAACGCTTGCAAACCCGCACAGCTTTTATAGTGTTTAATTACATTGCTAGTTACAGCGATTTATAAAGTATTTTATACAGAGGTCTGAATGAAACAAATAAATATCAAACATAGCGTTATTTATATGCTGGTTATCGCAAGCTTGGCTGCGTGCGACTCGATTCCTTTTGTCAATAACACTTCAGATTATAAAGGTGCGGGACGTTCTCGCCCGTTAGAAGTACCGCCTGATTTAACGGCGAGTCCAGTAAGTGACGCCTATTCTATTCCTGGTAGTACTAACTATTCAAGCTATAGCCAAGCACAAGAAGGCCAAGAGGTTGGCGTTGAAAAAGTATTGGTGACGCCAGACGGTGTTAGATTGGAAAAAGCCGGTGCGCAACGTTGGCTAGTGGTAAATTCCTCTGCTGAAAAAGTATGGCCAGTCATACTGGAGTTTTGGACAGATCAAGGGTTTGCTGTGCGTTCAGAAAATGCACAATTGGGTGTGATGGAAACCGAATGGATTGATACAGAAGCAATCAAAAAAGATGAGACGGGCAATTTAGGCGATAGATTCGATAAGATGCTAGATAAATTATCGGGAGGATATGCGGATAAGAAAAAATTTCGTACGCGTATCGACCGTGGTAATGACGCAAACACTACTGAAATTTATATGACACATCGTTCAGTTTTAGGCGCACCTGATGATGGTAAAAACCGAGTGCGGACCTCGATGGGGGAATTTGATACTGGATATAAGCTAGAAGGTAAAACCGCTGTAGCTGAAGATGTGAGAGAAGCAGAGTTAGATGCTGAATTATTACGTCGCCTAATGGTGAAACTAGGCGTTGCTGAGCAAAAATCAAAAGAAATTATTGCTCAAGGCGTGACGTTGAAACGTGCTGAAGTCATCAAGGAAGCTGATGGTAGTGCCACATTGAAATTAAATGACGCTTTTGACCGCGCTTGGCGTCGAGTAGGTTTGGCTTTAGATAGAGTAGGTTTCGTGATTGAAGATAAAGATCGTTCAAACGGTATATTCTTTGTGCGTTATGCGGATGTTGATATTGACGACACCCCTAAGAAAAAGAAAGGCTTGCTAGATACCTTAAAATTCTGGGGTGACGATGATAAAAAAGACGCTGGAACAGTTAGCAATAAAGATGAAAAAAGTATGGTTGAAAAACTAAAATTCTGGGGTACAGACGATAAGCAAAAAGTAAACCCAGAAAAACAATATCGCATTAAAGTCGCTGATGGCGATAAAGATAATGCAATTGTGACGGTCGTAGATAAAGAAGGCGCGCGTATTAGTACAACCACGGCAAACCGCATCGTGGCCCTCATGTATGAGCAGTTAAAATAGTGCTCATTGCGAATTAAGGTTCAGAAGCTATGCGTTTTGCCTCACTAGGTAGTGGTAGTGCTGGCAATTCGCTAGTGGTAAAAGTGCATCACACCACGCTGATGTTGGACTGTGGTTTCGGCCTTAAAGAAACGCTTTCAAGGCTCGGACGGTTGAGTGTTGATCCTAGTACTTTGACGGGCATTGTCATTACGCATGAACATGATGATCATGCGGGCGGTGTATTTAAGTTGGCTGCAAAGTACAACATCCCGGTGTGGCTTACCTATGGCACCCTTAAAATGGTGAGCCGTTATATGCCCAATCAACATGATATTCAGTTAAATGTGGTTGATAGCCATACGCCTTTTGCAATTAACGACATACGAGTACAACCCTACCCTGTCCCGCATGACGCGCGTGAGCCCATACAGTGTGTTTTTACTGACGGTAATCATCAATTAGGCGTACTCACAGATGTAGGTCGCAGCACCCCTCACATTGAAGATCAGTTAAGTGGTTGCAAAGCATTGGTATTAGAATGCAATCATGATGCCAGCATGTTGCAAGCGGGGCCTTATAGCTGGTCATTAAAACAGCGTGTTGGTGGGGATTTAGGACATTTAGAGAATTCAGATTCTGCCAATATATTATCTAAATTAGATAATAGTCAATTGCAGCATATTGTGGCGGCACATTTAAGCGCTAAAAATAACACCCCAAAATTGGCCCAAATGGCTTTGGCAAAAGTATTAGGGTGTGAAGAAGATTGGATTGGTGTTGCAGATCAAATGATAGGGTTTGATTGGCGAGTGATTAGCTAGTGATGTTGGGTCATGTAAAAAATAAAAAAAGCCGACTAAAAGTCGGCTTTTTTTATTACTAAAAGCTAATTACTTAGCAGCTTCAGCAGGAGCGGCAGCAGGAGCAGCAGCGTCAGCAGCAGGAGCAGCAGCGTCAGCAGCAGGAGCAGCTTCAGCAGGTGCAGCAGCAGGAGCTTCAGCAGCAGGAGCTTCAGCAGGAGCTTCAGCAGCTTTTTCGCCACAAGCGGTAACAGCAAGAGCTAACAATGCAGCAAGTAAAAGTGAACGTGTCATTTTGATTCCTTAAAGGTTTAGAACTGGTTAAAAAAACTTTTTCGATAACCGCTCAAAAGTTTTATCTAATTAGCATACCGAGTGCTTGAAATTTTACCAGTAATTTAAAAAAAAACTAGTGATTTTCATGACTGGACTGATAATTTTTATAAAAAAGGCTTATTTTTACAACACATTAACAATTGTAAGGAGTCAAATCTTCATTTGAAGCTCATTATTGCCCGATAAAGTGTTGCTTATAAGCCTAAGCCTGCAGTTGCAACCACATGTTGAGTAGCATTTAATAGTTCTTCGAATCTTGAAGTTAGTAAATTTGCAGTTGCAATGTCGTTTAATCCATATTTAAAGCGGGCTTGGTCGATATGAATTCGTTTGATGTAATGTTGTTTGTCCGCCAATATAAAACAGTCTTTTGCATGCTTTGCTGATTGATTAGTTTGATACACAATCATCTTATGGCTGTAAATAGTCAGTAATTTTAATAGTTTTGGGCATTTGCTTTGGAAATACATAGTATCTTGCAAAATGATTGTTAGATGGCTGTTGGGGCTCTTATTTAAAAACTGTTGAAATAGATTTAATTTTTGATTACTTGCAAAATCTCCATGGCTTAGGTCTTGGTCAAAAATG
>CAILFU010000171.1 GCA_903833595.1 uncultured Pseudomonadota bacterium | reverse complement strand
CTGGTCTAACCTTGGAATCAGCCCATATTTAAGCGACTGCTTTAACATGTCTTGCAAAATACGGAAGGTCTCATCAAATTGATCTGACTCAACATCCGCATCAACCGAGATTTCAGTTAACAATGCAGGCAAGGCGGCCCAGTCATTCTGCTTTAATAACTTTTCCCAACGGTGAATCCATTTTCTTTGCCCAACGGTATCCTGCGGCAGTTGCTTAAGCGCATTGGCGAGCGCCTCAGTGAGCGGCTCTATTTCTGGAATACCTGCTATTTGGTTATAAATAAGCTGATAATTTTCCGGGGTAGGCGCTATCCGCTGCGCTGCCATCTGTTTGAAAGATTTACGCGCAATGTCTATCGGCTTAAGCGAAGATGTCATTTTTTTATCAGTCATAGTGTGAAGCTATTAGATCACTTAAAACTTGTATAGTGCGTATTGTCCAACGTACTGTATAGAATCAAAAGCAAATATAGTGGCACTTTTATCATTCTATTTATAATTAAGCAGCGCTCATGACTACAGCCAATAACACCCATATGGATACCGCCGCATTAAATATTCAATATTCCATTTAGCTAACGGTCAAAGTATTGTAAAATTGCATCTTGGCGGGCCTCCCCGCATTGTAAAGTAGCCAACCTGGTCAGGTGCGGAAGCAAGCAGCCACAACTATTGAGCAAGTGCCGGGGTAAGGGCTCGCCTCCTTATTGAAACTAGATCGCACTATTTTTACGACTCACTACACTTGCTGAGTAAATTCGGCTAAAGTTCTAATATAAATTCTCTAGTCATTTTTATATAATTTTCACTGAATCTCTCAATGAAATTAGCAACGAAAGCAGATGTATTGACCTCATGAGCTATCAAGTACTCGCCCGAAAATGGCGCCCAAAATCTTTTGAAACATTGGTTGGACAAGACCATGTAGTCCGTGCGCTCACGAATGCACTAGAACAAAATCGTTTGCACCATGCCTATTTATTTACTGGCACCCGCGGTGTAGGTAAAACCACATTGGCACGTATTTTAGCTAAATCACTCAATTGTGAAACGGGCATTACGGCTAAACCCTGTGGCGTTTGCAGTGCTTGTACCGAAATTGACCGTGGCCGTTTTGTCGACCTTATTGAAGTGGATGCGGCCAGTAATACGCAAGTAGATGCCATGCGCGATTTACTCGATAACGCCCAATACGCCCCTACTGCCGGTCGCTTTAAAGTGTATATCATCGATGAAGTACACATGCTTTCAAAAAGTGCGTTTAATGCCATGCTTAAAACGCTAGAAGAACCGCCAGCCCATGTAAAATTTATTCTTGCCACCACTGACCCACAAAAAGTACCTGTCACCGTACTATCGCGCTGTTTACAGTTTAATTTACGACAAATGGCGGGCACTTCAATCATCGGGCATCTGCAAAATATTCTTGGCCAAGAAAATATTCCGTATGAGCCTAATGCATTACACCTCATTGCACGTGCTGCCGACGGCAGTATGCGTGATGCACTATCACTTACCGACCAAGCCATTGCCTATGGCGGCCAAACAGTCAATGAAGCTGAAGTGCGCGCCATGTTAGGTGCCATAGACCAAAGCTACTTGTATCAACTCATCAATGCCTTACTTGCCAATGATGGTAGTGGCTTAATCGCACAAGCCAAGCTGATGGCAGAACGAAGCCTGTCTTTTGAAATCGCTTTAAATGATTTAGCACAATTGCTACACCAAATTGCCATCGTACAGGCTGTGCCTGATAGCGTTGCGGAAGATCTCCCTGAGCGCGAAGCCCTGTTAGATTTAGCTCAGAGAATACCCGCAGAAACCTTGCAGCTTTATTACCAAATCGCTTTGCTCGGTCGCCGTGATATGAGTCTTGCCCCTGACGATTTTGCAGGCTTCACTATGAGTTTATTGCGTATGTTAGCCTTTACGCCCAATGATAGTGGCCTACAAAAAGTGGCCAGCAAGCCGCAAACCGCCATTATAAACAGCACGCCTAAACCGCCAGTTGCACCAACGCCCGTTGAAGCGACGATTGAACCAGAAGCAACACAAGCTCCAATCCAAGCCCCTATTAACATTCCCACGCCAGAGCTGATAGTTGAGCATGAGGCTGAAAACTCACCTTCACTGACCGGCACTAAGCAATTTAATGGCAATTGGCGTGGCTTAGTAGATGAATTGAAACTTGGATTAGCCCGAGCATTATCGCAACATTGTGAGCTAGTCGCTTATGATGAAAATAGCATTTCACTGAGCGTGCCAGAAGCGCAAAAACACTTACTCGTGCCTAATTATCAAGAAAAGTTAACCAGCGCTATTTCGCAGCACTTCGATAAAAAAATAAAATTACAATTTACTGTAGGCGGCACTGGCAATACGCCAGCCAAACAAATTTCTCAAGAAAAAGCTCACGCCCAAGCCAACGCAGAAAGCGCAATTGAAGATGACGGCTTTGTTCAGGCGCTGATTAATGAATTTGGCGCGTCAATTATTCCAAACTCAATTAAACCTATTTAAATAAGGAGCAATAAAATGATGAAAGGTGGCATGGCCAACATGATGAAGCAAGCCCAGCAAATGCAAGCCAATATGCAAAAGGCACAAGCAGAGCTTGCTAACATTGATGTTGAAGGCATTGCGAGTAATGGCTTAGTAAAAGTCACTATGGCTTGCAATAATGTTGTGAAACGCGTCACTTTAGATGATAGCGTGATGGACGATAAAGAAACGTTAGAAGATTTATTGGTCATCGCCCTAAAAGATGCCGCCGCAAAAGCCGAAGCGACTTCATCGTCACGCATGGGTAGTTTTATGCCTGCTGGCATGAAACTACCATTTTAAAATTTTAGTTATCAGTCTTAATGAAAAACCCGCCTGCGCTTGAGCACTTAATCGACAGTTTACGTTGCTTACCAGGCGTGGGTCCAAAATCTGCGCAACGCATGGCGTACTACTTATTACAACGTGACAGAAAAGGCGCAGACAACCTATCTATTGCGCTAGGCAATGCATTACAGGTGGTTGACCACTGTCAGCTATGTAACACCTTCAGCGAACAGCCAATCTGTCCCTTATGCGATTCTAACAACCGCGATAAAAGTTTGTTGTGCGTGGTAGAAATGCCAACCGACTTGTTGATGCTGGAAAACACACACGCCTACACGGGCATGTATTTTGTATTAATGGGTAGATTGTCGCCATTGGATGGCATAGGGCCCAAAGAAATTCATCTAGATAAACTGATTAAACGTGCGCAAGATGGCGTGGTACAAGAAGTGATACTCGCCACCAACTACACGGTAGAAGGTGATGCTACCGCGCATTACATTAGCGAACTACTCAAAGTGAGAGGCGTTAAAACCAGTCGCATTGCACGTGGCATGCCTATGGGTGGTGAAATTGAATATGTGGATAGTGGCACGCTAGCGCAGGCCATGATGGAAAGGCGAAGTATTACTTAAGTCACCACGCACTGCTTGTTACATCAGTTAAGGCAACTCAATAAATCATTAGGCGAGTGAATCAAGATATCAGCTCCCCACGCATGAGGCTGATCTGTTGCAGCAATATAGCCAAATAATGCCACCACAGTTTTCATACCAGCCGCTCTTCCAGCCTCTACATCACGTTCTGCGTCACCTACATAAATACATTCATTGGGCGGGCTATTAATCGCTTCACAAGCCATTAATAGTGTATCTGGGGCAGGTTTTGGTTGCGGGGCATCATCGCCACACAGCAGACATGCTGAACGCTCGTATAAAGTCTGATGGCCTAATTGAACGGCTTTCGTTAAATCTACCGAAAACCGCCTTGGTTTATTGGTGACAATACCCCATTGAATGCCTCGCGCATCTAAGGCCTCTAGTAGCGCGGCAATACCTGGTAAGAGTATAGGATTATTGGTAAAGACGGATTCATATAAATCTAAATACTCTACCTGCATCGCCTTATAGCCACTATCGCCAGGGTTAATCGCAAACCCTAATGCCAATAAACCACGTGTGCCATGTGAGGCCACCGGCCAAATCTCGTCATGTGATAATGCCGGCTTTCCATGCCGCGCCAACTGCATGTTAAGTGCCAAGCCAAGGTCATGGGCAGTATCGACTAAGGTGCCGTCTAAATCAAACAACACCGCACTCATTTTGACAACACTGTGTGCATCAAGTAATTAATCGAGACGTCATCGCCCAAACTGTAATTTTGCGTAATGGGGTTAAAGCTCATGCCACGCATGCTTGATACATTTAAATCTGCTTGTCTAGCCCAGCTTGAGAGCTCAGAAGGCTTAATAAATTTGGCATAATCATGCGTGCCTTTGGGCAACATATTTAATACGTATTCCGCACCCACTACAGCAAATAAGTACGATTTTGGATTGCGGTTAATGGTTGAGAAAAATACTGAGCCATTAGGTTTGACCAACTTAGCGCAGGCCGCAACAATGGCCGACGCATCAGGCACATGCTCTAGCATTTCCATGCAAGTGACCACATCAAAACTTGCGGGCTGCTCTGCCGCTAATTGTTCTACAGAGATATATTGGTAATTGACCTTAGCACCACTTTCTAACTGATGTAATTTAGCGACATTAAGCGCTTTCTCTCCCAAGTCTATGCCGGTCACATCCGCACCTTTAAAATACATAGATTCTGACAAAATACCACCG
>CAILFU010000170.1 GCA_903833595.1 uncultured Pseudomonadota bacterium | reverse complement strand
CTTGGCTACTTGCTGTGTTTTGTCTAGCAAATAGGGGAAAGAAAAATCAGCTTCAACAGCAACTTTCATCATATTTTCAAAACTATCTTCTTGATATGCTTTTGAATCGTTAGCCATAATTGCCACCGTATTAATACCTAGCATTTTTAGCTCACGGCAGTCTGCTACCAGGCGTGGCAGAATGGCTTTTACGTATGGGCAGTGGTTACATATGAACATCACCAATAATCCATTTTTACCCATGATTTGAGCCAACGAAATCATACTGCCATCTATATTTTGCAAATTAAAATCCGGTGCTTGCCAGCCAAAATCACACACGGGTGGGTTTAAACTTGCCATGCTTTACTCCAATATTGTCTATAATTTAATCTTATCACTTTAATTTGTAAGCATCATGTCTAACCTTCGATTTTATAGTGCTGAAAAATTACGCATAGGCGCCACAGTAAAACTATCTGATAACGCCGCCATGCATGCCACACGGGCATTGCGCTTAACCGTAGGTGACACCATTAATCTATTTAATGGCGACGGCTTCGACTATGCGTGCGAACTAGTCAGCGTTAAAAAAAGTGAGGTGCTCGCTAAGATCGCCGCTAGCCACTCCATTGAAAATGAATCACCACTCAGCATTACTTTACTACAAGGCATTTCAAGTGGCGACCGCATGGATTTCACCATTCAAAAAGCGGTGGAATTAGGCGTAACCATTATCCAGCCAATCTCTAACGAGCGTAGCGTAGTCAAGCTGACGGCTGAACGCGCGCAAAAACGATTAGAACATTGGCAAAATGTGGTGATTTCTGCCTGTGAACAATGTGGGCGGGCAACCATTCCCAGCGTATTAGCGCCTGTTAACTTGTCAGTATGGCTTGCGTCCAACCAACAAAACGGTGCAACACGGATTTTGCTCAACCCGCTAGGGGCAAAACGCTTGGCTGAATTGCCAACAACCCTGCAAAACATTCAATTGCTCATCGGCTCTGAGGGCGGCCTAAGCGCTGCAGAAATCGCGCTCGCTATTACCCATGGCTTTCAATCAGTTATTTTAGGCCCCCGTATTTTACGCACCGAAACTGCGGCCTTAACTGCAATTTCTGCAATGCAAATACTCTGGGGCGACTTTTAACACAAAAATAGTTGCTTAAATTACATATTTATTTTATTATTTTGTAAATTTTACAATTTAATTAACTATGTCACTCGCTAATTCTCTTCGTCATCGGCGCAAATCGCTAAAAATGACACTGCAAACACTGGCAGCGCAGGTAGGTGCGGACGCTGGTAATTTATCGCGTATTGAACGTGGTGAATTAGGCATCAATGAAACGCTTCTACGTAAAGTAGCCACCGCGCTAGATTGCACGCCTGCTTACTTGTACGCGCAAAGTGAGGTATCCCCAAATATAAGTGCGCAACTAAACCGTGCTGCCTCTCCCGTATCAACCATGCAGCCGAATAATGCCAAAGATTTTGTACAGTGGTTTCGCTCTGCTACGCCATATATTCACGCATTTGGTGGACGTACCTTTGTGATTGCTTTTGGGGGCGAAGTGGTCGATGAAAAACAATTTATCGCACTTTCTCACGACTTAAATCTGCTCGCCAGCCTAGAGGTAAGGCTGGTATTAGTGCATGGCGCAAGACCGCAAATTGAACAACGATTAAAACGCGACAAGCTTGCCCCGAAATATGTAAACGGTATTCGCGTCACGGATGATGCTGCAATGGAAGCCGTTAAAGAAGCAAATGGCGCAATTCGGGTAGAAATAGAAGCGCTACTTTCTATGGGCTTAGTCAATTCACCCATGGCTGGGGCAGATATTCGGGTAGCAAGCGGCAACTTTGTCACCGCTAAACCAATGGGCGTTCTCGATGGTATTGATTTACAACATACTGGCGAAGTG
This sequence comes from uncultured Pseudomonadota bacterium, assembly GCA_903833595.1. GTDB lineage: Bacteria > Pseudomonadota > Gammaproteobacteria > Burkholderiales > Methylophilaceae > Methylotenera. The sequence continues at coordinate 1,251 of CAILFU010000170.1, read as the reverse complement.
CGCAGGATAGATGCTGTTGCCATACAAAAGCGTCTCAATGATGGCGAATTAGTGTTGCTATCACCGCTTGGCTATTCACCGACGGGTGAAGCCTTTAACTTAAGCTTGGAGGACGTCGCCGTTAGTGCGGCCATTGCACTAGATGCAGACAAACTAATTTTCTTAATGGACTCTGAAGGGGTGCATAATTTACGGGGTGAACTACTGCGTGAAATGACCGCAGAAAAAGCCAAAAATTTGCTTCGCAACGTCAGTGAAAATGAGCAAGCCCTCAACGTTTCAGAAGACGTGAATTACTACCTGCCTGCGGCAGTGCGTGCCTGTGAACACGGGGTGGCACGTAGTCATCTTATTTCACGCCACATTGATGGCGCCATTATTCAAGAGCTGTTTACCGTTGATGGTATCGGCACCATGGTGACTGAACTTAGCTTAGAAAGAATGCGGCAAGCCAATATTGACGATGTCGGCGGTATTTTAAAACTGATCGAGCCACTGGAATCGGAAGGATTTTTAGTAAGGCGTGGTCGTGAACGCATTGAAATGGAAATTAATCATTTTTATGTCATGGAACATGATAACCGCGTCATCGGCTGCGCGGCACTCTATCCATTTGCTGCAGAGCGTACTGCTGAATTTGCATGTTTAGCAATCGACCCTGCTTATCGAGGTGCGGGTCGTGGTGATAAATTATTCTATTTCTGCGCCAACGAAGCTAAAGAGTTAGGCTTTAAAAGCCTGTTCTGTCTTACCACACGGACAGAACATTGGTTTTTAGAACGTGGCTTTACTCAGCAAAATGTAGAAAAGCTACCAACTGAAAAACAAAAACTTTATAACTTTCAGCGTAAATCTAAAGTTTTTAGCAAAACGTTATAAGCAAATTTTAGTTACAATTAGCGTAAATTAAATTTACCAAATCTAAGCTTACGGAAATCTTATGTTAAGTCAAACCACTGCCGCAAAAAAAGCTCGCACCCTTGCTGAAGCGCTGCCTTATATCAAGCGCTTTTTTGATAAAACCATTGTAATTAAATATGGTGGCAATGCCATGACAGACGAGCATTTAAAAGAATGTTTTGCGCAGGATGTCGTGTTGCTCAAGCTCGTCGGCATGAACCCCGTCGTGGTACATGGTGGCGGCCCACAAATTAACGAAATGTTAGATAAGCTTGGCAAAAAAGGCGAGTTTATTCAAGGGATGCGCGTCACCGATGCAGAAACTATGGGCGTCGTTGAGATGGTGCTTGG
>CAILFU010000169.1 GCA_903833595.1 uncultured Pseudomonadota bacterium | reverse complement strand
TACTGTGAGGTGGGCTTTGTCTATCGTTAAGGTGCCATTCGTCAGCGTTGTAAAGTCGTAGTTGGTGGCACTTAGTCCAGTCGCACTGGCCACAATCGTTGCAGAGCCTACGCCTGTTGCTGTAGTTGCAGTACTAGTGCCAGTTGCCGTACCACTGATGCCAGAGGTGGATAAGTTCTCACCATTGACATAGCCGCTAATCGTTTCACTAAACGTTGGGTTAGCTGCACCGTATAAACGACTTTGGTTGTCTGCCGTTACTGTGAGGTGGGCTTTGGCAATCCTCAATGTGCCGTTCACAAAACTTAAGCTGTAGTTACCATCCGTACCACTAGCCGTGCTTGTATAGTCACCGGCGTTCGTACCCGTAGCACCTGTCGCAGTGACGCCAGTCAACACGCTTTCTGTTTCACCATGGACTAATCCACTGGCAGTGAAACCACTGACGCTCTGGGCAATGCCAGTGTAAGTCTTGGTTAGGTCGCTGTTAGCAGTCACGGTGGCGTTCGCTTTTGCGATGGTCAGACTGCCATCCCTATTGCCGCTACTAGCGACTTGGAAGCCAGATTTGGAAATGTTGACGCTAATGTTGCTATAAACACCCGCATTGGTAAAACCGGTGACGGTACTGCCACCAGAGCTGAAGGTGTAGTCGGTACCGAGCGTCCAACCAGAATAAGAACCACCGAAGATGTCGCTACTGCTCCACAAATCGCCCAGCACGTAGTCGGTGCCTTTATAGGTATAGGTGCCGCTCAATGGACTCAGAGTGTAGATGAGATCGATAATGGACGGCGCACCAATGACCCATTTCGTCGTAGCGCCGTTCACCGTCCAGCCCAGCCTGGGCGCGCCAGTGGGGACACTATTGTTTTGCGCGATGTCCCAACCCGCTGTTTGGAACGTGGCTAGGTTCGCCAGTTGCGATGTGGTCTTGCCCGTAACGCCCACTGCCGCTGCATCCGAGCCAACACCTTGGAGCGTCGGGTTCGCGGTGGTGTCAAAGAAGCTGGCGCTCAGGCCTGCCGCGCCAGCGGTATTTTCTCCAACCACTCCACCCACTCCACTATTACCAGTGACGGCCCCAGTGGCAAGCGCTTTTTCAATGGTAAAAGTCGAACTCCCGTTCTTGAAAATTTCGCCGACCAGACCACCAACCTTAGCGTAACCTGTAACTGCCCCCGTAGACCGAACATTTGCGATCGAGACCGTCGACGTTGCCCCTGCAACATCGTCAATCCAACCGATAAGCCCGCCTGTCGCACGTCCTAGGCTACCCGTTGTTGTAACATTTCCGCTAGCGTAGACCTCATGAATGTCGATGGTGCTACTACCATAGCTTCCAATCCGACCGACCAATCCGCCAGCACCTCTCTTGTAATCGGTGACATTGCCAGTCGCATAACTTTTCGTCACGGATAGTGAGCCGGTCTCCTTAGCTGCGAGCATACCGATCAAACCGCCATACACATCACCCGACCCGCTGACATCGCCAGTCGCGTAGCTGTCGGTAATGCGACCGGTCGAAGCCCCATTCGGTGTGTCGAAGCGCCCGATCAGCCCGCCAACGTTTTGATTACCATCCACGTTGCCACTGGCATGGCTCGTATCGGTATGGGTGCTGCCGGCAACCGTCGCATAACTCCGACCAATCAGGCCGCCCACATATATCAAACCAGAAACATCGCCACTGGCGTCGCTGCTAGTGACCGATGCTACACCAACACTGCCCAGATTTTGGCCGACTAGGCCTCCCGCACCCTCGCCAGCGCCGAAAACCGCCCCGAAGGCATGACTACTTGTGATACTGGCCGTGCCATTAGTCGAATTAGCAAAATTATACCCCACCAAACCACCAACATAGCTTCGTCCATGCACTTCACTGGTAGCTTCGCTAGTAGTGATTTCGGCAGTGCCGAAGCTATCACCATAGTTCTGCCCCACCAGACCGCCGACTTTATCGATATTATCCCCTGTCACATTACCCGTGGCATAGCTGTCGCTGATGCTGGCAATACCGCCACCGCCATAGTTCTGCCCCACCAAGCCGCCGACATTATCGATATTATCCCCTGTCACATCACCCGTGGCATAGCTGGTGGTGATACGAGCCCTGCCGTCGTTATAGCCATAGTTCCACCCCACCAGACCGCCGACATTATCGCTATACCCCGTCACACTACCTGTGGCATAACTATTGCTAATGCTGGCCGTGCCGGCCCTATCACCCTTGTTCTGCCCCACCAGACCGCCGACAGATTCGCTATTCCCCTTCACATTCCCAGTGGCATAGCTGTTGGTGATAATGGCCGTGCCGTCGTCATTGCCATAGTTCCATCCCACCAGACCACCTGTGTAATTTCCACCTACTACAATTGCTGAGGAATTGCTGTTGGTAATGCTAGCAATGCTGCCGACACCATAACCATAATTCTGCCCCACAAGTCCACCAGTACGTCCGCCCCCAGTAACGCTGCCGCTCACATATGTATTGCTAATGCTGCTGCCCTTGTTGTATCCAACCAGGCCGCCTACACGGTCGTCGCCGTGAACGTTTGCATGATTGAGGCCTACATTACGAATAGTACTGTTATAAGCAAACCCAAATAAACCGACATCGTTGGTCGTTGGGCGGTTAATCGTAAGCTTGTTAATGGTGTGGCCAAGGCCATCAAAAGTACCAGTGAATTCGTCGGAGTAAACACCAATCGGGGCGAAACCTGCGTAGACCGGAGGTGAGCCGCTGCCGTTCCACGTGGCGGTCGCCGTGGCGTCGATATCGAGGCCCAACACATATTGACCAGTCAGCATGGTGCCATGCCCTATACCCTGCAAGGTGTTGTTGCCGGTTGTGCCATTGTCAGTTGAGGTACCTAGTTTGGTAATGACGGTGTATACGTCTGCACCATTATTCATCGTGAGCGTGGGGGCGTTGGGTAGGTTAAGGCGGCCACTGCTACTATGCAGGTAACCGCTAGGGTCGAAATTCAGCGTGGCGGTGCCGAGGTTGACGGCGTCACTACCAGTGCCTGCCTTGGCAATAGTGAGTGAATTAACCACCTTGTTCAGCGCGCCATCTTTGAGGGTAATGGTGCCGCTGGTGTTAGTGATGTCCCACGCAATCAGGTTGCCGGAAACCGGACCGTTGAGGGTGACTTTGTCGAACAGTGTGGGTAGCGTGCCGCCATTCCAGCTACCGGCCAGACTTGGGTCGCCACCGAGATAAGTGCGGGTGCTGACGCCGAGGGCAGACGGTGTCAAAATATTCGTAGCCGATATACCACTGCCGATCAGGCTGCCGGGAGTGCGATTGATGGTCCCCGTGGCAAAAACATTGTCCACAGTACCAGAAACGCTTCCACCAATGAGGTTCCCAACACTATTAATCCCTAACACATTGCCGGTGGCAAAGGCGTTACTGATCGACCCACTTTGAATGTACCCAACTAAACCGCCGACATTATTGCCATTCACCGTCACATTACCTGTAGCGAATACGTTATCGAAGGTGCCAGAAAAAATTAAGCCGACTAAACCACCACCACCGTAGGTGCCGGACACGGACATCGTGACACTACCGGTCGCGTAGCTGTTGCTGACCGTGACATCGCCGCCTTTGCCATACCCAACCAAACCACCAACAGAGGAGTTTAATAAACTAACCACATTACCGGTCGCGTAGCTGTTGCTGACCGTGGTGACACCGTCTTGCATGCGCCCAACCAAACCGCCACCGCCGCCCCAGTTGTTGCCCCACACCGTGACGCCGCCGGTCGCGTAGCTGTTGCTGATGGTCGCGAAGCCGGAGGACTCCGCCGCCAGCACCAACTCATCTCCTCTGGAGAACCCCACCAAGCCCCCTACATAGTTATTTCCTTCCACCGCACCTGTGGCATAACTGTTACTAATACTGGCGGTGCCAGAATTTCTCCCGTAGTTACCGCCTACCAAGCCACCAACCTGATATAAATGCAAACCAATTGCACTTACATTTACCTCAGCATAACTATTGCTAATGCTAGCAATTCCGTTGTTGCCGCAGTTGCATCCGACCAGGCCGCCGATATTATATTCAGAAGGCCCGTTCTCGTTTCCGGTCACACTACCTGTGGCATAACTATTGCTAATGCTAGCGTTACCGTTATGGCCGTAATGCTGCCCGACTAAACCGCCAACATAACTTTTCCCTGATATGTCTACATTGACTAGACCAATATTACGAATGTTGCTATTGGAAGCTACACCAAACAACCCAACATAGTCTGTCGTGGGGCGATCGATAGTGAGATTGCTAATCGAATGACCGAGGCCATCAAAGCTGCCGCTGAAATTGTTGTTGTTATCGCCAATCGGTGCAAAACCTGCACTACTGTTCCAACCATTCGTAGCGCTCGCATTAATGTTGGCACCCAGCGCGTACTTGCCGGCCAACGTCCCTTTCATCCCTTGTAGGTCGAGGGATGTTGAACTGTTTGCTGCGCCCAGCTCGGTAATAACGGTGTAAGCCTCGGTATTGATATTGAGAAAGCCCGTGCCAGAGCGCGCCGTGATGCCGTCGGCCTGAAAGAAATCAACGCGACCCGTGAATCCGTTCGCTCCCAGCCCGACCTTGACTAAACCGCCTGTCACCGCCGCATCGGCGCCATTGGTGGTGGCGGTATTCATGGTGAGAATAGAAGTGCCGTTGGCCTTAATGACGGCATTGATATTGATGTCGCGCGCAGCGGTTAGGGTCAAGGTGTTGGCGCTCCAGGTCACCGCATCGTTGACATTGATGTCGCCCGAACCGGAGGCGGTAGAGCCTTGACTGGACAGGATGGTGACGTTACCCGTACCCAAAGCCGTTGAAAGTGTGGCACCAGAAATGTCACCCGATGGTGTACCCGATGTCACCGTGCCCGCTGCTGCAGAACCGATGGTGAAGTCTTTCGGATCGATCAGCCAGGTGCCAGATAAACCCATGGAGGCGGCGGTCGTTACGCGAGCGGTATCCGCAATGTGAACATTCGCGCCAGAGGTTTCAATAAACCCACCATTGCCGCCGAGATCTCCACCGCGTGCGGAAATACTGCCGTCAATCTGGGTAATGCTGTCGTGGTTGTCTAAGCTAGCAATCAAAGTAGCAGTGCCGCCGTTGCCGGTTGAGTGCTGTGCCGCATCTACATTAATACTACCAGTATGGCTAATGCTGTCACTGGCAGTGAGGCGAACTACACCGCCGTTGTTGGTAAAGCCACTGGCTTCTAACGTACCTGTGTTATTAATAATGCCGCCGCCTTGCAGGCTATTCACCGCTTGGGCTGACAGAATAATCAGCCCGTCTGGGGCGTGTACGGCGTTGCCGTTCTCCACCAAGGCTTGTAGAGTAGAAGCCTCTACCCGAATGTTATTAAGTAAATTATTACCATCAAACTGTAATTCAAAGGCTTCACCGGCGGCTAAGGCCACTGTGCCGAGCTGGGCAATAATCACACCGTTATTACGCACTTCTGGGGCAAGTAAGGCAATGTAGCCATCAATGTCGTTGGTGCTGATATTACCGTCGTTAATAACAGACCCAGTAGCGCCGTTACGGTTAAATAGATAATGCCCTGCCATAAAGTCATTATCAGTAATGCTGTGAGTGGTGGCAGTAAAAGCACCAACATTGACACTGGCGCTAGGGGCAAAGTAAATGCCACTACCGTTACTTAAAAACACTTGGCCATTGGCATTAATACGCCCAAAGATTTGGCTAGGGTTACCACCGGTGACGCGGTTTAAAGTGACACTGCTGGCACTCGGTTGGTTGAAATTAACAGTGGCATCACGACCGACGTTAAAGGTGTTCCAATTCAAGGCGGCTTTAGCCGTGCTTTGGTTAATGTTTAGGGTGTTACCGGTTTGCTGTAACGTCGCTTGGCCAGCACTGACAGTACCGCCAGTAGGTAATGCATTGACCGGTGGGGCGGCATGCGCCATGCCAGCCATGAGTAGAGAAGAGGCTAATGTTTTAAGGAGGAAACAGCCTGTACCACTGATATTGTTAATAAGAACAGTGCCACCGCTACGCTTACCACGTGCTTTTACAATTTCAGAAACAGCCACCCAGGTGCGGTTGATGTCACTCCATATCAGTCGGTAAGCTTTGTTCATTTTAATTGCTTCTCATTAAAACGTCATGGCCGCATTTAACCAAATGCGATTTTGTTGCAAAGTACCATCTTGGTCTTTGCCGGTGCTGGTGGGGTTGGGGTTGTTGCCTATACGGTGTGCCCATGTGGCTTTGAGGTTTAAACCAAAGCTAGATTGCCAAGCCAGTGTCACCCCAGCGCCTTTTAAGGTAATGTTGTTGGGGTCAAGTAAAGCATCGTTGTTGTGATTCACCTTCACATGACCTAAGTCATAAAAGCCTGTGAGGTTAAAGTTATTTGGTAAACGGCTACGCAGTTCTAAGTTCAGCATTTGCCCATCAGCCCCACCGCCTTCACTGGTGGGGTAAGCGCGTATGCCATTAGCACCGCCTAAATAGAATTTCTCAGACGAGTCTAGGTTGGTACTAGCCGCTTGGCCTGACACCGCGCCGTAAAAAGATAAACTATCGGTAATGGCTTGTTGACGACTCAAATGATAGTTAAGTTTGGTAAAACCACCTTCTAGGCTGGCATCTTCTGATGCATTTAGTGCGCCTAGTCGCATGTCACCTTGTGTGAGGCTAATCCCCGCAGCATTAGCACCACCGCCGCCCAGCTTGTCAAAGAGGTTACCGTTTAAGCTTAAAGTCACATCGTTAACGGCGTAATGGGTGGTAGTCGCTAGGCTAGCCTCGTTATCAAAGTTTTTACGATCAGCATTAAGGCCAAGGTAGAGGTTTTTCATACGAGAGCGGATGAGCGGGTAATTAGCCTCTAGCCCTAGGTTAGATGAAGTGCCTTTAGCATTAAGGCCTTTAAAGTTGTCTGATACCAGGTCATAACTTAAGTAAGAACCACTGGCGCCTATACGTAAGCCATTATTACCCACTGGCAGGGTATAAGCCAAACGACCATAGTCGTTGCCCTGTGAGTGAATGACATTAGCGGTAGCTTGATCACCGATACCCAAGGGGCTATTTAAATAAAAGTTACCGTTAATCCGTTCACTGCCGGTTGAGCGTGAGCCGCTGTTGTCTGTGGTCACTTCACCGTTGATGAGCGGTTCATCAGCAGTTTTAAGGATCAGGTCAGTGGCGTTATCCGCTTCACCTTTTTGCAAGCTGCCAGAGACGGCAACGCCTGGCATATCATCTAAGATAAGAAGTGCGCGGTCTAGCTTGTTGGCATCTAATGCTTGGCCTTCGGGTTGTGCGCTGTTGATGATGCTCAGTAGTTTATCTTCTTTAAATCTAGCAGGTGGGGTACCTTCTAGTTTCACACCACCAAACACGGCTTCTACAATTTGAATGGTGATGTTGCCATCATTCACATCTTGCTCAGGTAGATAAGCACGCACTACCCAGCCAGCATCACGGTAGGCATTGGCAATGGCAGCTGCGGCTTGTTGTAGTTCTGCAAAGGTTAAAGGGCGGTCAAGGTAAGGGGCAACGACGAGGGCGAGTTGTTCATTACTTAATAAGGTATTGCCGTTAAACACAAAGGCTTTAACGCTGATGGTTTGGCCATCAATAGATTTAATGGGCTGAGGGGCGACTTCTGTCGGGGTAGATTTTTTAGGGAGCGTGATACCACGCTCTCGGTCTATTTGTTGTTGTAAGGTACCGGCATCGGGAGCGGCAAAGGCAGGGGTACTCAAGCCAGCAAGGACTATGAGTGTGCTCATTAGCCTACATCTAATGAGAATTAATGATGAATCTATACGCGCCATAATAATCCAAAAATACGCTATTCGAAATCTGAGGCTGTAGTCTTGACGATTGAAAAGACGGCTCAGGGACCTGTTAACGATATACTAAAGGATAATAAATTAAAGGCATTTGATTTATATCAACTAAGTACAAATCTAATTTTAATTTTATTACTAATAAATTTATCTTTATTAATAGAACGTAGAGTGTTAATTCTGATTTTGGATGAACGTCTGCTTCTGGCCCGTTCCGGACACTCAATCAAGATTAATAAAATATTTTTATAATTGAGTTTAATAACCTCGGGCAAACCACGAAAGTAAAAAGGCCAAGTTCCTTACGGAATTTGGCCATTTACTTTTTATGCTCAGCATAACTATGCTTAAATTTTTGTTAACGTATGTTCTTTTTATTTTCGAGCAAAGAACGCTATTTAACAATATTGACGGCTAGCTATTCTGGTTTTATTGGTTTTTTGCTCACGACTTTTGCTACCACAGCTTTTGCAACAGGTGCAGGTTTAGCTGTTGTTGGGGCTACTTTTTTAGGTGCCAAAGTCGCTTTTACTGGTGCTGGCGCATCTCGCTGTGTGAGCCATTTTGAAATGGCTGGAGCCAATTCTTTTTGTGAACGTGAGCCAACGAATACGCCAATATGACCGCCCTGAAATTCGTACAAAGTTTTATCTGTCGATCCCACTAAATCATTAAATGGTTTAGTGGCAGCAGGGGGAACTAAGTGATCAGCTGATGCATATATGTTTAATATAGGCATGGTAATTTTGCTTAAATCAACAGATTTTCCGCCAAGCTTTAGTTTGCCTTTGACTAATTTATTGCCTTGGTAACAGTCTTTAACAAATTGGCGCAGACATTCACCTGCTTGACCTGGACTATCAAAAATCCACTTTTCCATACGCAAAAAGCTTAGCAATTTTTCTTTATCTTCCATGACATGCAGCATATCAACATATTTTTTTATGTTGAGATTGAATGGCATGAGCATGAGAAAGCCGTCGTTAAGAATATTGCCTGGCACTACACCGTAGGCATCTACTAATGCATCTACATCCATGGTTTTAGACCAATTGAACAGCAGACCGTCGTTGGTAGAGAAGTCAAATGGTGCAACCAGTGTAATCAGGTTCTGTACTTTCTCTGGGTGTAGCGCAGCGTAGATTGCAGAAAAAGTACCGCCCTGACAAACGCCCATCAGGCTAACTTTTTCGCTCTTAGCATTTTTTCTTACAGCATCTACGCAGTTATTAATATAACCATTAATGTAGTCATCCATATTGAGATATCTGTCGGCTTGCGTTGGATAACCCCAGTCAATAATGTAAACATCTAGGCCTAGTTCTAGTAGGTTGCGGATAAAACTACGGTCTGGCTGAATGTCCAGCATATAAGGACGATTAACCAAAGCGTATACCACCAGTACTGGCACACCACAGGCTTTTTCTTTGGTGGGTTTGTAATGATAGAGCTTGAGCTTATCTTCTTCGTATATTAATTGCTTTGGTGCGGTACCAACGTCCACTTCGCTGATGTCTGTGAGTAGTTCAGTGCCTTTCATAAGTTTGCTATTAAGCTCACCCAAATGTTTCATCAAGGATTTGGCATCCAAGCTTGAGAACGGGTTATTCATGACTGTTGATCCTTATTTTTCAATGCTTGAATTTGCGACTCCAAACCTTTAATTTGCTTACGTAGATCGTAGACTATTTTGTACACCTCATCCATCTCAGATCGACGAGCAATAGGCAATTCGACTAGTTCTCTTTCAATGATTTCGTTATATAGCTTACGTGCATTAAAGCCTGCATCCGTTAACGCATTGCGCTTCTGTGAAAACGCTTTGGTTTGGAATAGTTTATAAAATGTTTTTTCGTTGGTATCGATCCATAAAGCAAAAAATTCATCAAATTTCTCAAATTTCTCACCTGCTTCAACCTTCTTAGCAAGTTCTTTAACGACTTCTTGCATGGCTTCTTGACCAGTGGATTGCATCATTTGCTGATATTCAATATTATTCGCAGCGAAAGATGACATGGCTTTTGCACATTTAGATAGCAACTCCATTTTTTCGCGGTCTTTGCCTACAGCGGGCGCGCTAAATAGTTTGCCAGTTGCATTTTCAAACATGCCATACATCGCTTTCATTTGTACCATCAAGGCTTCTGGCTGCATGTCAGCTTGCGTGAAGTTGCCTTGCATAAAGTTGCTAGACTGATTTTTAGCTGCATCGGTCCAAGGTTTACCAAATTGTTGATAAAGATTGGTGTATTGCGCAGTTTGCTTTTGCAGTTGCGTCATCGCATCTAAATCAAAATTAAATAATTTGTCGATTACTTGCTTAATCTTAGCCGGGTCGGTTAAATCGCTATAATTGTTCGGGTTGATGCTTTTGTCACGCATGGCGTTTAGCATTGGCTGCCAAAGCTCATAAAGTTTTTGCATGGCGTCATTGCCATAGAGCGTTTTACTGAAGATATCTTTGGTTAAATCGGCATCTGCGCCCATAGGGAATGCTTGAAACGATGCTTTAGCCCAATTCGTGAATGGGTTGTCAGTTGCGGCGCTGTTATTTTGGAAATACGACTGCATTTGAAGCGCTTGGTCGCGCAATGTAGCAAAAGCTTGTTGTTGTGTTTTCATCCAGCTATCAATGTAATCATTTGGGATTTCCACTATCATTCCTTTTTCATCTCACCTAGTAACCTAGGCGCTTGCTGTTTAGGTAGAACTAGCGTCGATCACCGATCGGCTACCGACGCTTAGAAAGTTAAACTAAGTAACACTTATTTAGCTTTTGCTTTAACAGGATTAGCAATATCGATGAAGCTTTTTAATACTTCACGACTAATTTCTAATTGTTTTTCATAAGCGCTAATGCAATTTTCTTGCACTTTAAGGGCTTCTTCAGTTGCACTTTGTGAGTTGCTTGCTACTGTGCTGAACCACGTGTTAAATTGATTAAGCGCTTCTTTAGTTTGTGGTGTTTCTGGTAAGCCAGGAATGCTAGTAAAGGCAGCATGTGTTTTACCAATAGCATCCATCCACTGTACGCGTAAATCTTTTTGCGCACTTAGTAAATTGTTAAACACTTGTTTCTGTGTGCTAGTTAAAACGTCAAAATACTCTAGTTGTTTGTCCATCATTTTAGTCCCCTTCAAAGTTAAAAAATTACTCACCCTTAGTAGGTGAAGATTGCTTTAGTACATCAAAAAAACTCTTAGTTACTTCACGACTCATTTCAAGTTGCTTATCGACAACCTCTTGCCATGCTTGTTGTGCTTTAGCGCTATTTTCTGCGATAAAGCGTTGTTGTAAATCTCGTAGTGTGTCAGTTAATAGTTGGTTTTCTGCTTTCAGTGCAGCATAATCTTTAAGTAAGCTCTCATATTTGGCTTGTGGTACAAAGCCTAAGGTTTGATAAAAATCTGCCATACGTTCCATCATTTTATCTACGCCAGGGAAGGCTTGGCTTTCAGGAGAGAGCCCCCAAAATTTATTGGCAGCTTCTAGTCCCTGTTGTTGGGCGATTTTAATAAACTCATTAGCGCCTTGCTTGAACATAGGATTGGAAAACATTTCCATCATCATTTTCATTTGTTGTTCTGTCATCATACTTAAGCTTCCTTTTTAATTCGGCGCTACGTTATCTGTACTCTTGTCATCAGTTGATGACTGCGTGCCAGTTGGGGACCATATTTGCCAAGGGTTACTCATCATCTTAAACATGTCAGCATCTTTCATAGCGCCAAATTGTTTTAGCCAAGAACCCAACATGCCAAAATAATTTTTTAGATCCCATCCTGAAGTTAGCATGAATGGCAACGAACGATTGAGATCGCGAATATACGAGCGAACTACGTAAGCGACATTAATGTCAGGGTCGCCAAAGGCTTCTAAATGGGCTTTTAGCTTCTCGTATTCTTCTTCATCTAGCCTGATAGTAATAGGTTTAAGTGCCATTATTGTTCCAATTAATGTTCTAAAGTATGTTTATTGTATTACAAAAGTAATACATGTCAACTACATATTGCAGTATTCTTTAAAATATTTCATCGAACTAACACCCTCATTGAATATTACTTACTTAATTAAGCTGTGAATTATCAGCATTATTATTGTTAATTCAGTTAATATACTATATCTTATGTCTTATATAAGACTTTAATAAAAAATTCATTAATAAATAGATGTCGATGCGCTAGTATAGTCATTATTATTTAAACGAAAACACTGAAAATTATGAGCCAGCACCGCCTTAAACCATTGTTTGCACCATCCTCTGTAGCAGTATTTGGGGCGAGTGACCATGTTGATTCGGTGGGGCAGATTGTGTTTCAAAACATGCTGCAAAGTGGTTTTAAAGGGGCGTTGTATCCTATCAATGTCACGCATTCAGAGGTGCAAGGTTGTAAAGCGTACAGTACCATCTCAGAAATTACGGGCCCGGTAGACTTGGCGGTCATTGCCACACCGCCAGAGTCGGTGCTGGATATTATTGAAGCGTGTGGTCAGCATCATGTTAAGGCTGCCGTGATTATTACTGCAGGCTTTGGTGAAACAGGTGCCACAGGTAAAGCCTTAGAGCATGAGATTCTGGGAATTGCACAGCGTTATGGTATTCGACTCATTGGACCCAACTGTCTTGGTGTGATGCGTCCTGACATAGGGCTTAATGCCACTTTCAATAAAGGCAGTGCGATTGCCGGCAATATAGCTTTTATTTCACAATCCGGCGCCTTGTGTACCGCAATTTTAGATTGGGCTAAATCTAATGACGTGGGGTTTTCTAGCGTCATTTCTATGGGTGCCGCTTTGGATGTGGATTTTGGTGAGATACTTGATTATTTAATCTCCGATACAAAAACGCAAAGCATACTTTTATACATAGAGGGTATTCATGATGCTAGAAGTTTCATGAGTGCCATTCGTGCGGCAGCCCGTATTAAACCAGTGGTATTGATTAAGGTTGGGCGCCATGCGGCTGCTTCTAAAGCTGCAGTATCACATACTGCAGCAATTGTAGGTTCTGATGATGCATTTGATGCAGCATTACGGCGTGCTGGTGTTGTACGTGTGCGGACCGTGACACAATTATTTTCTGCAGCCAAAGTACTTTCGTATGGGTTTGTTCCGACGGGCAAGCGGTTGGCGATTGTGACCAATGGCGGGGGCCCAGGCGTGATGGCAACAGATTGCGCCATTGATTTGGGCTTGGTAATGGCGACATTGTCTGATAAGACGATTAAAAAACTGAATGAGGTGTTACCTCCAAATTGGTCGCATGGCAACCCTGTTGATATTATCGGCGATGCTCAAGTTGATCGCTACCAGCATGCAGTCAAGGCTTGTTTAGAAGACCTTAATGTGGATGGGGTTCTGACGATATTGACGCCACAAGCGATGACTAAACCATTGGAAGTGGCAGAAGCAGTCATTGAACTTTCTAATCAATATAACAAGCCTTTGCTTACGTCTTGGATGGGTGGCGAACAAGTCGAGGAATCTAGAATTTTATTTAATCATGCTAAAAAGCCTAGCTTTAGCACGCCAGAGTCGGCCGTAGAAGTGTTTTCTTATCTATCTGCTTACCATGACAATCAAAAACTTTTAATGCAAGTTCCAGGCTCGCTATCACATCATATTGAGCCGGATATTGAAAGTGCTCGTATGATTATTGAAGGTGCATTGCTGGAAAAGCGAAAAATATTAGGTGAAATGGAATCTAAGGCATTGTTATCAGCATTTCATATTCCGGTGGCACAAACCATGGTGGCACGCTCACCTAATGAGGCTTTATTGATTGCACAGCAATTGGGTTTCCCCGTCGCCATGAAAATTAACTCACCTGATATTACACATAAATCTGATGTGGGTGGCGTTAAGCTTAATCTAGTCGATGCGCTAGAAGTGCGCGCGGCCTATCATGAAATAGTTGAGAGTGTGAAGATTAATCGGCCCGAAGCCTTTGTTAACGGCATCTCAATACAACCCATGATAGTGAAGCCCAATGGGCGAGAGCTGATGATAGGTGTTGTCAATGATGAGGTGTTTGGTCCTATCATCACATTTGGTGCAGGGGGAACAACTGTAGAGATTGTGGATGATAAGTCGGTAGCACTACCGCCACTGAATACATTTTTGGCTAAAGATTTGATTAAAGGCACTCAGATTGTCAAAATGTTAGGGGCTTTTCGGAATATGCCTGCAGCAAATATGGATGCTTTAGAAAGTGTGCTACTACGAGTTTCTGAAATGGTATGTGAGTTGCCGATGTTGATGGAAATGGATATCAATCCATTGATATTAGATGAAAATGGCGTATTAGCTGCAGACGCCAGAATAGTGTTGGGGACGCGTCCCCCTAGTACTGATCCTTATGCACATATGGCAATTTACCCATACCCATCTCATTTGGTGAGTAATTGGCAGTTGGCTGATGGCGCTAACGTGGTGATTCGCCCAATACAACCTGAAGATGTTTGGTTAGTGAAAGAGTTTGTAAAAAACTTATCGGATGAGTCGCGCTACTTCCGATTTATGAAGAGCGTTGAGGAATTGAGTGTATTAACGCTAGTGCGCTTTACGCAAATTGACTATAGCCGAGAAATGGCGCTCATTGCTGTCAATGAAGCGCAAGACAAGGCAATTGAATTAGGTGTCGCACGTTATGCGATTAACCCTGATGGTGAAAGCTGTGAGTTCGCTTTAGTTGTGGCTGACACCATGCGAGGTACCGGGCTTGGTCAGAAATTGATGTTAGCGTTGATGGACAT
>CAILFU010000168.1 GCA_903833595.1 uncultured Pseudomonadota bacterium | reverse complement strand
TTTACTGCCGTCCGTCAGTTTAATTTCAAATGACGGATAAGTGATTTTAGGATCCGGCGTATAAACCTCCACTGATTTAGCGGCATTGTGCATCCATGAGAAGTCTAGCCACTCATTCATCTCATTTTGTTGGGGCTTAGCTGCAGCGATAGAAGCTTTCCATTTACCTTCTACCATCTCAACTTTTAATTTTGTGTCTTGCCACTGTTCGAGATGGCTAAAATCAAATCCTGCTACTTTTTCGGTTGGTTTTAATGGTGATTTATCAATCAACTCAATCAACTGAGTAGCCGCGGCTTCAGCATAAGCATTCGACACCAAATACACTGCATTTCGATGTGCAACGTATTGCTCATCAGTCACTGGGTTATGTGTACCAAAGGTAAACTCTTCTACATTATTTTTATCTCTAAAAAGTTTGAGCTTGAGTTCAGGGTTGGTTAAGCCAAATTTTTCCAAATTCGTGCTGGTAATTTTGTCTTTAGATTTGGCAGCAATAATCGATAAAATGCGCTGCACTGAGGCTTGGTCTGCGCGCATATTAGTCGGTGCGGATAAACGCCAAAACCCATTTACTTTTTCAAAAGCAACGGCCGCTTTAGTTGGATACTCTACGCTAATGGCATTAAATTCTGAAAGCTTATACGTAGAAATTTCATAGCTAGCTGACTGCTCTGCTGTTTGCTGCGGGCGCAAATATAAAAATGCCACCAAGCCACCCACCAAACACAGCATAGCCAAATTAAGTAACCAACGATTTTTCATGTAGACCTTTTAAAAAATATCACCCTAAAACTGTGTAGGCGCATGCGCCTACACTTATGCTTTTCTGCGTTTCCACCAGAAGTAAAAACCAGCAATCATCATGCCGAGTGGGATAAAGTACTGGAAAGCATGGAAAACTGTCCAAGCAATTAAACGGCCTGAGTCCGTATCTGGAATCGTCACGTTAATATCTTTAAGTGGCATAGGTTGAATCGTAATCAACTTATCGTCACCAGCAAGCCAGTTGACCATATTGACACCCAAGTCCAAATTGCCACCGTTGGTAATAAACGTGTTTGATAAAAAGTTACCATTACCCATCACCACAACACGCTGGCCTTTTTTACCGTAAATACGCTCTAGGGCTACACCAATATTGATGGGGCCTTTTTTATCTTTTTTCTCGTTAAATACTGGCTTAGCATCTTTAGCTAGCTTTTCAGACATTAACCAGCCATTCGGCGCTACCTCAATCAAATTACTGACTTTCCAACCATTCTCATCTGTCCCCTGCGCGGTTACCTGATGCGCCTCTGGGAATAACGTGCGTAGCATAAAGTTATTGGTAATCGCATGCTCACCATACAAACTCGCAAAAGAGACACGTGCATCCGCACCATATTGGGCTGAGGCCATGTCCATGGCAATGCCAGGAGACACTTGCATGCCTAAATATTCAGCCACGATTTTTAAACCGTGCAAATTATCATCATCTAACAACCAAAGTAAATTGCCGCCACTTTCAAGGTAGGCCTTAATTTTTTTAGCTTCTACTTCGCTCACATCTACTTGCGGACTAGCAATCACCAACATGGCGCCATTGCTAGGGACTGCTTGAGCAACGGTTAAATCTGGATTAGCAAACTTAAAGCCTTTTTTCTCTAATTGCTTACCAAACTCACCAATATCGTGATTTTTAATGCCTAATAAATTGCGCTCACCGTGACCATCTAAGTACATCACGGCTTGTTGATTGGTACGAGAAAGTCTAACCAGTAAGTTAGTCATTTCTTGCTCAGCAATCGGCGGAATAATATGTTCAGAACGTTTGTTATATTCCACGACCACTTCACCATCTTCTTTAACGCCGGCATCTTGTGCTAGCTTTGGCTCAATGGATGGGTTAATAAATTTTAAATTAACATTCTTTTTTTCGCGCTGATAGCGTGCAACAAAATCAATCATCCCTTTACGGAAATTATCGCCGCCTGATGCGTCATCTTTGGTAGCAAATACCGTGATATTCACCGGCTCTTTCATTTGCTTAAGGACGTTAACACTGCCTTGTGTGAGGATGTTACGATTGGCTTGGGTAATGTCTTTGGCAAAATGATATTGACTGGCTAAATACCCTAGCAAGACAACGAGCATTAAAAAAAGCACAACAAAAAAACTGTTTTGTACTAAAAGTTGAAAACGTAATTTACGATTAATATTCATTTGATCAGGCCTAAAATTCTACAAGTTCTAATAATTTAGAAAAACTTTATTAACCACGTAAGCGGTCTGCATCTAAACGACGCACGGTTAAGGTTAAGAATGTTGCAATAAATAAGCCAAAGTAGGCAATGTCTGCCGTATCAATCAAACCACCAGAGAATGATTGGAAATGACGTGTCAGCGACAAGCTAGCAAGTGTATTGCTAGGATCACCTGCAAAAAAGCGGTCTAAAAACATCAAAGCAAAAAGCGCGATAAACGTGAGAATCGCTGCCACGACTGGCTGCTGCGTCATGCTTGAAAAATACAGGCCTAGCGCAGAAAAGCTAGCTACCATCAATAACAAGCCGATTGAATTGGCCACAATAAAGCCAAAGTCTATGTCTGCCCAAATGTTCAAAGTGGATAACATGCCACCAATAAACACAACCAATATGCTTAAAAATGCCACTAAGCCTAAAAATTTACCCAGTACAATTTCTGTCAATGAGATAGGCGCACTGAATAAGAATGGCAGTGTTTGACTACGGCGCTCTTCCGAAATTAAGCGCATCGAAAGTAATGGCACCGCAAACAACACCATAAATGAGGCGAAGCCATATACGTTTTGCCCAACAAATTGAGTCACGCCTGTACGCTCTGCCGGACGCATAGCGCCAGACATAACCGCAAAGTAATCATTCACCCCATTTAAATAGTAGGTGCCAAAGGCGAACATCAGCAAAGATAAAATTACCCAACCCATCGGCGAGGCAAACATACTTTTCAATTCTTTTCTTGCTACATTAATAATCATGGTCTAATCCTTTAAGCAGCCACTTGTTCTGGCTCAGCTTGTTCTTGATAGGTCAACTGAACAAACACATCTTCTAAACTGGTTTGATCAGGTGCGATTTGGTACAAGCCCCAATTATTGATTACGGCTGCTTGAACAATCGCCTCTGATGGCGCTGCATCATCAGCAAAACGAACGCGCATCAAATTACCCGCTAAGCTTTCTGCTTCTACAACCCCGGCTACTTTAAGCATTTCATCGACACTTGGTGGATTGCGCATCGCAATCATCAGTTTATTGCCGATACGTTGTTTTTTCAGCACGTCGATAGAGCCGTTGAACACCAACTTGCCTTTATCGATAATTTGCACATGGTCACAGACCATTTCAACTTCTGGCAGAATATGCGTAGAAATAATCACACTACGCTCACTACCCACTTCACGAATCAACGCACGAATATCGCGGATTTGTATGGGATCTAAACCGACTGTTGGCTCATCTAGAATAACCACCATCGGGTTATGAATAATCGCTTGAGCAATGCCGACGCGTTGCTGATAGCCATTAGATAGATTTTCAATAAGGCGTTTACTCATGTGACTTAAGCCACAACGCTCTTTAGCAATTTCGACTGCTTTTTTAATATGGCCAGCGCTTACTCTATGTAACCTTGCTGCAATGGTTAAATACTCATCGACTGTTAGCTCTTTATATAGTGGCCGCATCTCAGGCAAGTATCCAATGAGTGCTTTAGCCTCTTTGGGGTTTTCCATCATATCGATACCACAAATTTTTACACTGCCATTACTTGGCGCAAGATTACCGGTTAGCATTTTCATGGTGGTGGATTTACCAGCGCCATTAGGCCCTAGAAAACCAAGCACTTGACCTTTGCTTAAGGTGAAACTCACATTACTAACGGCTTCTCTACCGCCATAAAGCCGCGTAAGATCGATTGCCTCTACTGTAAAATTATTCATAGCCACTCAATTCAAAATACTCAATTACAGAAAATAATTGTTACGAAAACAATTTATTCTAAGGGATTACTCAATATTCTTAGGAAAACATGACCAAATAGAAAGTTCTGTTGACATGCGTTATAGTCAATTCATAATTATGTAGGAACTTGCGACAACTGTCACGGACTAAGAAATGACGCATATAATATATTAAGTATCATTTATTGCTTAATAAGCGCCTTAAAGATTATAAGTAAAGACCTACAACGCCCTATTAACTTTTATCAGTGCCACAAAAACTCTATGCGCCCAAACAAAAATTTACATCTCGTTAAAAAAACATCATGCCGTTACACCCAGCTATGTGGCGCATTGATGCTGATAGGTTCACTAGGGCTAATGAGTTGCGCAACCCACTCTGGCATAAACGCTAATTCAGGGAATACCGCTGCGGGCAGTAAAAACCAGCTGAGTGCAGAACTTGTGTACCGATACTTAGTCGCAGAAGTGGCTGGGCAACGGGGCGACTTAGCAACATCAGGCACAATTTTTTATGAGTTGGCCAAAACAACACGGGATTCAGGCTTGGCAGAGCGTGCGGCTAAAATTGCCGCCTATGGCAATGTGCCTAACTTAACAGTCCCAGCGGTTAAGCTTTGGGCTGAGCTTGACCCTAGCTCAAACGAAGCACAGCAAGCCATGATGGAAATATTGATTGCTACTGGCAAGTTAAATGATGCCAAACCATTTTTAGTTAAAGTGCTCGCTAAAGAAGACACTAGATCGGGTGGCTTTTTGTTCTTAAATAACTTATTAGGCAGAAGTGCGGATAAAGCTGGCGTATTAAGCCTTATTCAATCACTGGCTCAACCTTATCCAGATTTAGCTGAAGCGCATTTTGCAGTCGGCCAAGCGGCTTGGACTGCTAAACAAGATGAGGTTGCACTCAAAGCGTTGAATCGCGCTGAAGCGCTTAAACCAGACTGGCCTATTACCACCCTACTTAAGGGCCAAGTGTTGTATGTTAAATCCCCTCAACTGGCGATAGATTACTATCGAACATTTATTGATCAGCATGCTGATTCAAATGAAGTTCGTTTAAATCTTGCAAAGTTTTTAGTAAGCCAAAAACAATATGATGCGGCAAAAAAAGAATACCCCATCATCCTTAAAAACGCTAAAAACGGTGACGCAAAAAATGAGGCTGAAATTACTGCCGTTATTGGCTTGCTAGCCTTTCAATCGACCGATTACGCGGCCGCTGAAGGGTATTTTCAGGAAGCGCTTACCTTAGGTTTTAAAGACGTTGATCAAATTTACCTTTACCTTGCCCAAGTTGCAGAAAAACAAAATCATAATGACGTGGCAACTGTTTGGTACAGCAAGATGCAAGCGGGGGCACATTATTTTGAAGCGCAAATGAATTGGGCTAATTTAATTTCTCGCACGCAAACGGTAGATAAGGCCATTGAAAAACTAGATGCGCTTGATGAGTTAAATACCGAACAACAAATTATTGTGATTCAAACAGAAGCTTCGATGCTGGCTAAAGCCAAACGTAATCAAGAATCGTTTGATTTACTTGATAAAGCGGTTAAGAATTTACCCAATACTCCTGAGCTGGTTTATGACTTCGCACTGGCTGCAGAGCGCATGCAAAAGTATGATGTGATGGAAGCTGAATTGCGCAAAATAATTGCCGAAAAACCTGATTTTGCCGCCGCTTACAATGCGCTTGGTTATTCATTTGCAGACCGTAATATCAAGCTCAATGAGGCCATTACCCTGATTGAAAAAGCGCTAACGATTACACCGAATGATCACTACATGCTTGATAGCTTGGGTTGGGCACACTTTCGAAAAGGTAATTTAGATAAAGCGATAGGTTATTTGCAACAAGCTTACAACGTAAGCCAAGACCCTGAAATTGCCGCCCATTTAGGTGAAGCGTTATGGCAAAAAGGGCAACATGCAGAAGCAAAAAGAATTTGGAATGAAGCCCTCAGCGCTAATCCAGACAATGAACTGCTCATCACCACTACCAATAAATTCAAGTCGTAGTCGCTTAAAATAGCCTAACCTATGAATTTCACTCGCATTTACGCGCTGTTGGGCTTGGTCGCTTTATTGCAAGCTTGCGCTAGCGCGCCTATCAGCCAGCCTGTGGTAAATGTAAGTGCTAATGTGTTATATCAGCAACATTTACAGCACATTGGCGAAATTCAGCAATTTACAATTAAAGGTCGTATTGGCGTACAAGCCGAGGGTAAAGGCTTTTCTGGCGCCATCACTTGGCAGCACGACAATTTAACCGATGATATTTCACTTTTCTCACCGCTAGGTGGTCAGGTGGCTAGCATCAAAAAAACTTCAGGCGAGGTAACGCTTGAAGATGCCAAGGGTAATCGCATTTCAGCGATGGATGCTGAATCACTCACTCAAACCACATTGGGTTGGCGCTTACCACTAACCGGCCTTGCTGATTGGTCGCTTGGACGCCCTGCTAATAGCCCCATTCAAAGCAGCGCTTGGGACGAGCAAGGTCATTTGCTCACACTAAAACAAGATGGCTGGGCAATTGAATACCAAAATTATGCTGAACAAAACGGTTATTTTTTGCCTAGCAAGATTTTACTTAAGAATGAAAAAGTGACCTTAAAACTGCTGGTTGAAAAATGGGAAGCCGTTAAAAACTAGCTATATTCAATATACTTCAAGCATCATCTTGCCCCCTGACATATTGCCCCATCGCCGCATTCAAGAAATAATCCTCAGAATTAAGCCTTAAATCCACCACTACTCCCTCATTAGAAACCCGCTTGGCTTGTGCATAATTTAGCGGGTGAAGATAGATTTACACATTGTGCTTAAATTTTGGCTTAGCGCCAAAATGGCTAAAGTAAAATTGAGGGTGTTATGAAGCAGTTAATAACAGCATTGCTATTATATTTTGCAATCATTAGCAGCGGTCATTCAGCGACATGGGTGCAACTGAATAATCAAAATACAGAAAAGCTCATGCTAGACAAGCAATCCGTTTTGCAAAAAGACAATCTCAAAAGAGCTTGGATTAAGATTGAATACAAGACCCCGCAAGTCAATCCAGAGACGATTGATAAAACCTACAATTTAACAAAATTATTGTGGCATTTTGATTGTGCCTCACAAAAAGTGGCCACCTCACAAGTGTTTCAATATTTAGATGACGAGCTGGTTTATTCGGCAGGTATTGAGGCAAAGACAGCTGAATTTATTGAGCCTGTGCCCGAATCACATATCGACATTGCAATGCGTTACATTTGCAAAGCTGACAAACCCGCCGTTGCCGCTAAGCCTACAAGCCCTGAAGCTGAAAAAGTAAAAGCGTCCAGCGCTAAGCCTGAAGCCACTGAAAAAAAATCTGAAACGCCAGCAGAAACCGTGGCAGAAAAAACGGCCGAGCCTGTTGCGAAGGCTGCAACTAAGCCAGACAATGCAAAAACAAAAGACAGCAACCATAAGACGCCGTGGTCTTATAAAGGCAAAGATGGGCCTGAGAATTGGGGCAAGCTATCTACAGAATTTGCAACTTGCGCTGCCGGACGCAATCAATCGCCCATCAATATTGATAAGACGACGCATGCTTCGCTAAAACCACTTAAAAGCATACAAAGATTCCCTGCCAGAGATATTGCAAATGACGGCCATAGCGTGAGTGTGAATTTTAAAGAAGGCAATATGCTGGTGCTAGACAGTGCTGCTTATCAGATGAAGCAACTGAATTTTCATTCCCCTAGTGAACACACCATACATGGCAAAATATTTCCGCTAGAGGCGCAATTTTTGCACTCAGATTCCAAGGGTAACCTCACCATTATTGCGGTGATGTATACCGAAGGCAAAGCCAACCTAGGTTTAGCCAAGTTATGGGGGCAAATCACCAAAGAGGTCACTGAACCTGTGGTGTTAAAAAACCGGGTAACGCCTAACGAATTAATCCCTGACAACCAAAGCTATTATCGATTGAGCGGCTCACTCACCAACCCACCTTGTACAGAAGGGGTGCGTTGGCTTGTCATGAAAACCCCGATGACGGCCTCAAAAGAGCAAATCAAGGCGCTTAATGAGGTGATTACCTCTGATAACAACCGCCCGCTACAAGCGCTCAACGGCCGCATTATTGTGGAATAAGCCAGCCGGCTAACCTTCACTTAAAATGAAGTGAATGATTAGAGATGCCTCGCATAGCCAGATGCGTTAAAATGCGTTTATGCAAGATTTTCAATCATTTTTAGCCCCTGCAAAAATTAATTTGTTTTTGCATATTACTGGGCAACGCGCTGATGGCTACCATCTGTTGCAAACGGTTTTTCGCCTGCTTGATTTTTACGACACCATACAGCTAAAACCTACCCAAGATGGCGCCATTAAACGTGTGAATGACATTGCCGGCGTGCCAGCAGCGCAAGATTTATGCGTACGTGCGGCCAAATTGCTACAGCAATACAGCCAATGCCCGTTAGGTGTAGAAATGATTGTTGAAAAACGCATCCCCATGGGCGGTGGTTTGGGTGGTGGTAGTTCAGATGCGGCCACTGTTTTAATGGCGTTAAATCGGCTGTGGCAGCTCAATTTAAGTCGTGCTCAATTGTTGTCGCTTGGCCTACAATTAGGCGCGGATGTGCCGTTTTTTATCTATGGCACAAATGCCTGGGCTGAAGGTGTGGGCGAACAACTGCAAACTATTTCACTAAAAGAAGCCTACTACCTCGTATTAACCCCCAATGTACATGTCTCTACTGCGCAAATATTTGCCAATAAGCAATTGACAAAAAATGCTATTCCTAAGACAATGTCGGACTTTTCAAGGGCGTCTAATTGCTCGGTGTTAAATTCGGCGAATGATAATTCAAACACTGCGTTTACAAACCATCTTGAAAAAGTAGTTTGCAATGATTATCCGGCAGTTTCAGCTTGTTTGACTTGGCTTAAGCAATTTGGTGATGCAAGGATGAGTGGTTCAGGTGCTTCGGTGTTTTTAGAAGTAGCGAGCGAAAAAATTGCAAATGAACTCTGGCAGCAAAAACCAAAAGAAGTACTCGGCTTTTCTGTGCAGGGATTTGTTGCAAAAGGGTTAAATCAGCACCCGTTAATAGACTTTGTGTCTCATTAAATAGTCTGATTAAATATTGGGGAGTCGCCAAGTTGGTTAAGGCACTGGGTTTTGATCCCAGCATCCGAAGGTTCGAGTCCTTCCTCCTCAGCCAAATTTATTATGTAGATGTCTTGTCTGCATAAATTGAAATAGAAAGCGTGTAGATTATTTGATTTACGCGCTTTTGTTTTTTATAAGTTTTTATTGATAGTTTAGCCGGCACCATAAATGCTGGCACGATAGGGAATCAACAAATGTCTAACGGCAACTTGATGGTCTTTACAGGCTCGGCCAACCCAATACTTGCGCAAGAAGTAGCTAAGCACTTAGGCATTGAGCTTGGACGCGCCCATGTTGGCACATTTAGTGATGGCGAAACGACCGTTGAATTGCTTGAAAACGTACGCGGACGCGATGTTTTCGTGTTGCAATCAACCAGCCACCCAACCAATGACAGTTTGATGGAAGTCATGGTGATGGTAGATGCGCTACGTCGCTCATCAGCCGGCCGTATTACTGCTGCGATTCCTTATTTTGGTTATTCACGGCAAGATCGCCGTCCTCGCTCTGCACGCGTAGCGATTACTGCCAAAGTAGTGGCCAACATGCTCACGGGTGTAGGCGTTAATCGTTTGCTAACTATGGATTTGCACTCAGATCAAATTCAAGGGTTTTTTGACATTCCTGTAGATAATATTTACGCGACGCCAATTTTACTGGCCGACTTATTACTGCAAAAACATGAAAATTTAATGGTCGTTTCACCGGATGTGGGCGGCGTTGTGCGTGCCCGTGCGGCGGCTAAACAATTAGGTTCTGACTTGGCGATTATTGATAAACGTCGTCCAAAACCAAATGTGGCCAAAGTGATGAACATTATTGGTGATGTCGCTGGCCGTACCTGCGTGATTATGGACGACATGGTCGATACCGCTAACACGCTATGTGAAGCGGCGGCGGCATTAAAGAATAATGGCGCTAAAAAAGTTATTGCCTATGCCACTCACCCTGTATTGTCAGGCGGCGCGGCGGCGCGTATTTTGGCCTCAGAATTAGATGAATTAGTGGTAACCAATACCATTGCGCTTGATATTGAATCAATCAATTGCAAAAAGATTCGCCAATTAAGCGCGGCTGAATTATTAGCTGAAACGATTCGTCGCATTAGCTGTGAAGATTCTGTATCTTCACTGTTTATGGATTAAATAATTTAAAGTTTTAACCCTGCATACTGGTCGCGGTGTGCAGTTTCTTGTGTAAGAGGGCTGTCGAAAGCCAAGCAGTAAATTTAGGAGCAGTAAAATGACTATCGAAATCAAAGCAGTAAAACGTGATGCAAAAGGTACGGGTGCGAGCCGCCGTCTTCGTCACGCGGGTTCTGTGCCAGGTGTTGTGTATGGTGCAGGTAAAGAAGCGGTTACCATTGAACTAAACGCAAAAGAACTATTTTTAGAGTTTCGTCATGAGGCATTCCATGCTTCAGTATTAGACCTAAACTTAGAGGGCAAAAAAGAAAGCGTTTTATTACGTGACTTTCAAATGCACCCAGTACGCAACACTATTCAACACGTAGATTTTCAACGTGTAAGCGCTACAGAAAAAATCCACGTTAAAGTGCCTTTCCACTTTATCAATGCTGACGTTGCTCCAGGTGTAAAACTTGGCGGCGGTATTGTTGCGCATATTTTCACAGAAGCGGATGTAAGCTGCCTAGCAAAAGATTTGCCAGAGTTTATTGAAGTAGACGTAGCGGCACTTGAAATGGGTCACTCAATTCACTTATCACAAATTAACTTACCTAAAGGTGTTACATTTGTGCAATTAGTGCATGGTGATGACGCAGCGGTTGTATCAATTGCTAAAACACGTGGTGGCGTTTCTGATGCTGCTACTGAAACAGTTGAAGCGGCGCCTGAAGTTAAACCAGAAGCTTAAGTTTAAAGCTGTTTTAATTTTAAGCATGAAACACAACGCGCACATTCTAATGAAGTGCGCGTTTTTTATTGATACTATGTCCATATGAGTGAAATTAAACTTTTTGTAGGCTTAGGTAACCCTGGCGGGCAATACGAAGCCACGCGCCATAACGCAGGCTTTTGGTGGGTGGATCAACTGGCATTAACCAGTAAAAGCCAGCTTAGCTTAGACGCAAAGTTTTTTGCAATAGCAGGCAAGCTCAGCCCCACTAACGATACTTGGCTACTTAAACCCAATACCTTTATGAATGCCAGCGGTAAATCGGTAGCGGCACTAGCTAACTACTACAAAATATTACCCGAACAAATACTGGTGATTCATGACGAGTTAGATTTACCCGCCGGCACGGTTAAATTAAAAAAAGCCGGTGGCCATGGTGGGCATAATGGCTTAAAAGACATTACGGCCGCGCTCGGTACGGCAGATTTTTGGCGCTTGCGCTTTGGTATTGGTCACCCTGGTGATAAAAACGAAGTGGTTAACTTTGTATTAAAAGCGCCCACTAAAGATGAGCAAACCGCCATTAATGAATGTTTAGATAAAAGCATGCATATAGTACCGCAGCTGTTAAGCGGTGATTTTGAGCAGGCAATGTTAAAATTGCACTCGAAAAAATAAAGGCCATATTTAAGGCCGATTAACGAATACGAATTAATACGCAACCATTGCGTTAAAAATGAACTGGAAAAAAGATGAAATGTGGAATTGTTGGCCTACCTAACGTAGGAAAATCTACCTTATTTAATGCCATTACTAAAGCGGGCATTGCGGCAGAGAACTATCCATTTTGCACCATTGAGCCTAACGTGGGCATTGTAGAAGTGCCAGATACGCGCATGCAAGCCTTAATAGACATTGTAAAACCACAAAAAACACAGCCTGCCATTGTTGAAATGGTGGATATTGCCGGCTTAGTCGCAGGCGCCTCTAAAGGTGAAGGCTTAGGAAATAAGTTTTTAGCCAATATCCGCGAAACAGACGCCATTGCCCACGTAGTACGCTGCTTTGAAGATAGCAATGTGATTCACGTTTCAAATAAAATTGATCCGCTATCAGACATTGAAGTGATTAATACCGAGCTTGCCTTGGCCGACATGGAAACCGTTGAAAAAACCATGCAGCGCGAAAGCAAAAAAGCCAAAAGTGGTGATAAAGATGCGATTGCCCTATTGGCATTGCTAGACAAAGTGTTACCGTGCTTAAACCAGGCTAAAGCCGTGCGCACGCTAGGGCTAGATGATGACGAACTGCAACTTCTTAAACCACTATGCCTCATTACAGTTAAACCAGTGATGTACTTAGCGAATGTGGATGAAGCAGGCTTTGAAAACAACCCACTGCTAGATAAAGTGGTGACCCTAGGCAAAGCAGAAGGCGCACCCGTGGTGTGTATTTGCGCAAAAATTGAATCTGAAATTTCAGAACTAGAAGATGAAGATAAAGCCTTATTTTTATCAGAGCTGGGCCAAGATGAACCGGGCCTAAACCGCGTTATTCGTGCCGCTTACGATTTACTCGGTTTGCAAACCTACTTTACTGCGGGTGTGCAAGAAGTACGCGCTTGGACAGTCAAAAAAGGCGCTACAGCCCCACAAGCCGCCGGTGTAATTCACACAGACTTTGAACGTGGCTTTATTCGTGCAGAAGTCATTCAATACGACGAATACGTTAAAAACAAAGGTGAGCAAGGCTCAAAAGAGGCCGGTAAAATGCGCTTAGAGGGCAAAGAATACATTGTGCAAGATGGCGATGTGATGCACTTTAGATTTAATGTGTAATTAGCAAACTATTTTTGACAAGTACCGCCTAAAACACTAGAATTGCGCCCTTATTAAAAGTTTACATGGTGATGTAGCTCAGCTGGTTAGAGCACAGGATTCATAATCCTGGGGTCGAGGGTTCAAGTCCCTCTTTCACCACCAATACATGGTTTCACAATGCATCGTAAAACCTCTTAAAGCCCCGTAGTTAATAGCTTCGGGGCTTTTTCATGCCTCATCCCGTTGCACAACATTGCTTGACATACCCCAACAAATTGGGGTAACTTAGTGGGGTAACACTCAATTAACAGCATTTTTAATGTTGGAGTTACCCCAAATGGCACTATCAAACACCGCAATAATCAACGCCAAAGCCACTGAAAAGGCATATAAACTTTATGATATTGATGGTTTATTTTTGCAAGTTACCCCAAATGGGGGTAAGTGGTGGCGACTAAAGTATCGTTTTGATGGAAAAGAAAAATTACTCTCTCTCGGCACTTACCCTGAGATTTCACTTTCTCAGGCACGCCAAAGGCGAGATGACGCTAGGAAGTTATTAGCAACTGACATTGACCCGAGTGAAAACCGTAAACAAGCAAAAGTTATTAGCAAACTAAATGCAGATAATAGCTTTGAAATTGTAGCGAGAGAATGGTGGAAATCACACATGACTAACAAAGCAGATAGTCATAAAGAAAAGGTAATTAGGCGTTTTGAACTTTACTTATTCCCGTGGATTGGTAAAAAGCCAATTGCAACAATAACTGCACCTCAAGTACTTGAAGCAATAAAGCGCATTGAAAAACAAAATAAACTAGAAACTGCACACCGAACATTACAAACCGCTGGGCAAGTTTTTAGATATGCTGTTCAAACAGGTCGTGCTGTTCGTGATGTAACGGCAGACCTTAAAGGTGCATTGCCAGCCACAACAGTTAAACACATGGCCGCCTTTACAGAACCTAAAGACGTGGCTGAATTATTACGTGCTTTTGATGCATTTAATGGCACGCTTACTGTGCAATGTGCAATTAAATTAGCTCCATTAGTATTTGTTCGTCCTAGTGAATTAAGGATGGCTAAATGGGCAAATATTGATTTAGAAGCTGGGAAGTGGCAATACTTGGTAAGTAAAACTAAAACAGACCACTTAGTCCCACTATCCACTCAAGCTATAGCAATATTACGAGAACTCCACCCAGTTTCTGGGCATGGTGAATATGTATTTCAAGGTGGCCACTCCCCACTCAAGCCGATGAGCGAGTCAGCAGTTAATGCAGCATTGAAACGTATGGGGTATGACACTAAAACACAAATAACTGGCCACGGATTTAGAGCGATGGCACGTACTATTTTGCATGAAAGGTTAAATATTGACCCAGCTATTATTGAGCATCAACTAGCGCACAAAGTGCCTGACACATTAGGGTCGGCGTATAACCGCACTAAGTTTATTGAACAACGTAAAGTAATGATGCAATCTTGGGCTGATTATTTAGACGAACTAAAAGTTGGGGCAAAGGTAATGCCGTTTAAGCAAGCGTAACAGTTTGGCCGCACCTAGCACGTGCTTAATTACCACGTGTGAACACCGAATGCCCTGTATGGCTGGTGTGGTTTCTTATTTTATGGGCGTAAGGGGCAGTTATGATGGCAAGTGACTATGGGGATAATAAGAAGGGGCAGGAAAACAGAATTTATTTTTGGCTAAAACATGAAGTCTGGTCGTTATACGAGGCTGCGCTATTGTTCGCTGATGTTAATCCTGACTCGGTGAGATTAAAAAACGATTTGAATATGTTTGATTTTCAGCACCTAACAAGTCTTAAAGGCATAACCTATGACGACAGAAAAGCTGATTTTGATGAGTGTATGGTACTGCTGGATTATGAGAATACTTCTAGAGATATTTATAGATGCTTAAGCGGCAAGAATGAATCTGACACCCCCCAAAACTGGATAGACCTAGCTATATCTAAGAAATTTATAATACCTTGGCAGGGTGTATATATGAGCCGTAATAAAGAAACGCCACTGAAAGACATTGAGCGGAACACACTTTTAATTATCATCGCAGCATTGGCTAAAGAAGCGAAGGTGGATATTAATAAAATATCAAAAGCTGGAGAGTATATTGCCGGCCTAACGGACCAATTAGGTTCATCTGTTGGTGCAACCACAATTGAAAGACATTTAAAGAAAATTAAAAATGCCATAGAAAGCCGCATTAAGTAAAGAACCTTTAGCCCGTGGGCTATTTGCTACCGCCCACGGACTTTATAAAACTCATGAGTTATTAAGATGTGACCTGTTACTTACAACAACAGGAAAATACATCATGCAACAATTAAAATCTGAGCTTACTCAAGCAATCCCAGAAGCTCTCGCAAACTTTGACCAACTACCCAACTCTGCGTATATCCGCTTAAATGTATTAAAGCGATTGTATGGCATCTCTGCTGCCTCTTGCTGGCGAGGCGTAAAGAACGGCACAATTCCAAGTCCAAAAAAAATTTCTGAACGCTGCACGGCATGGAATGTTGGACAAATACGGGCTAATTTAGCTTTAAAAGCTGGGGTGTAATTATGACCACCACTAGCAAAGTTAAAAATATTGAAGCGGTAATAAGTTGTGATCGCTTTAATAGTTGTTCAGCCAATATCTGTCCGCTAGATTCGGAATGGCAGAAAAGAAAGCATCTAAATAGTGAGCGCATTTGCTTCTACCTCTTAGAGGCTCAAAAAATCAATGCGAAGGCTGTTTTTGAGTGCGGTGGGCGAGAGTATCTATATTCCCTAATGCAACAGGCTACCCCAGCAATCATTAGTCGGCACTACCCTATCAAATACGCATTAGAGAAATCTAAAAAAACTGGCTTACGCTTGGGTAAGAAAATTGGGGGCAGACATGAAAGTAATGACTGGATCACTAAATTACAAGCCCTAATGATCAAATTTAATTATGAAGATTATCGAGATATTGCCTCATTAAGTTTACTTGAACTGAGGGAAATTTACTTAATTCTGTCAAAGATAGAAGAAAGGTTCTGCCATGGCTCAAAATCGTAGACCGCCAGCCTATGTTGAGTATGCAGCAACCATATTAGCTAATAGGCAATATAGGTTAATGTCTCTTGCTGAACGTGGGCTACTTTATACAATCCGACTTGAATGTTGGGAAAATATACAAGTACCAGCATCCCCTGATGAATTAGCTAAATACATTAGCTGTGATGTTTCTGATGTTAAAGCTGCACTTACTGACAGAGTTAAAAGCTTTCTTAGTGAAAAAGAAAACTCACTGATATGTCCAGAGCTAGAAGACTATCGTCAGCACTTGGCAGAAAGGAGAGAAAAGCAAAGCAAAGGTGGTAAAGACGGTGCTGCAATAACTAACCGTAGTAAGAAAAGGGCTGATAAGGAGGTAAATGCTAACCAATTAGATGGTTCGGGTAACTCGCAAGCAAGTCGTCGGGGTACTGACGGGTCCTTAGTTAAGTCAAGTACATTTAAATCAAGCCATGTAAAGACAATTGAAGGGGGTTATATTGATGACCCATTTGTAAGAGATATTATTTCATATGATGAAGCTAGTAATGGTAAATGAGATTGACACAAAAGAGCTAACCATGACCAACATCAAGCCAACAACCATGTTACAAATAATAGCAAATAGTCGCTGGCTAGACTGGCATCAACTAGTAGGGGGAGGCTTGTCACTTTCGGGAATACCAGACCCCACCGTACCCCCACCCCTTAAAATAGCCGGCATCAACCCTGCTCACCTATTGATAGTAATCTGCTCAAAGGAAACAGTATGAATTGCGGCGCTAAAACAAGAGCAGGCACACCTTGTAAGAAGCCATCCGTAGTAGGTAAGACAAGATGCCGTTTGCATGGTGGTTTATCACCGTCAGGCGAGGCGCATTACAATTACAAGCATGGCAGATACACAAAAGAATCCAAACTATTAGCCATAGAAGTAAATGCTAGGCTGAAGTTACTTGCTACTGTAGCGATAGAGTTTGGGATGATAGAAAATAGTGATTAATATGCGGTCTTACTGTTTCTAGACTGTTATTCTTACAATATATCTTAACCCCGTGAATAGCCAAAAAGTCTGTACCTAATTTATACCCATACGGCGATTCTAAAAGCTGTTGCAGAAGACCCCCCCGTCAGTGTTTATATGAAAAAGGGTGGGGGATATATATTTTAAAAATTCCGCAGTCCGTTTTGTGGAAGGATGATTGAAATGGTGAGAAACGCTCTTAATGACTCATCACTGGGATAGATTAGGCAATTTAGTCGTTTTCTCTTACTCTTTAGCCCAGCATTTATGGGAGTAAATTATTATATTTATCAATGCTATCTTGCGAACATTTGTTATCAACAACATCAGCATCTATAGGACTCCATACGGGGGATTCACTCGTAAATTTACCCCATTTAAATTGAGTGGTTTTGAAATCTACGTAGCCGCCAAATTTATTTTTGGCATTCCAAGTAATACAAGCATATAAATTATCTTTCGTTATTCTAAAATCTTTAAATTGCACTGATGCTGGGTCATTTAGCGTATTTTTAATAATATTTTCTATTTCTGCTCTATCTTCTCTTGATTTATCATCAATAGAACAACCAACTATTATTAAAAATAGCAACATCAATAAACTTTTCATTTCTCACTCCTTATTATATTTTTCCATGTCTTAAACATATACAAGGCAATGGATATGAGAAGTTTACAATTAACCCAATCCAATCTATGTTAGTGGTCATTAACATGGTTCACTGAGCCAGGTGGTTCACAATTATAACAAGTCGGCTGTTTGTATTTTTCCTCAGCTTCATCACATTTATGATATTCCGATGATTGAATATTAACAATATAGAGAGTAAGGTTAATCTTGATTTATGTATTTTTAGCCCAACATTGTAGCTATTACTAAAAAAAATTGGTTGAATCTAAAAAATGAAGCAAATAATTGGTATTTTAGCTATTACAGTTTTGATGTCTGTTAACGCTGCTCAAGCTAATTTATTTGCACGTCAAGGAGGACTAGCTTGGTCACTTCCTTCATCTAAATCTGAAAGTTGGAACGAGGCTAATAGCTATTGCAACGCAACTACTATTGATGGTTTAACGGGATGGAGATTACCGACGAAAGATGAGCTTTCCTCACTCTATAAAGAGAACCATCAAAATCCTAAAGTATTAAATGAAAAGAAATGGATGTTAGGTGGCATTTGGACATCCACATTATCAAATTCAAGATTCTATAGAAACTCACATTTCGCCGTTAACCTAGAACTTGGTTCCATTTATGAATACTATGATAGCGGAAGCCTTTTCATATCATGCGTGCATTCATTAGATACAAGCAGTAATGAATATGGTTTGAACATGCCTAACGTTAAAGCTAAGCAAGGTGAGGCTGTTGTTCCTAGTTCTAGCCAATACAATCAGGCGAATAATGTCATGGCAGGACACGAAAGCTATGAAGAGCGAAGTAAGAGGATTATTGAAGAGTCAAATCAGTACCAAGAGTCATCAAGAAACCAACAAATAAATGCTTCAGAACAGTCATCAGAATTTCAACATGAACTACGCATTGTAGATTTTGACGGCATAACAAGCACATTACCTGATTGCCCTAAATTCGGTGAAAAAAATGATTGCTATGGTCGTGATGGCGAGCCTGGCGATGGTTATTTAGGCGAGTTTAAAAATAATTCCTATAATGGCTTTGGAACGATGGCTTCTAAGGAAAAAAATATATTCCTAGTTGGGTACTTTAAAGACGGCGATCTTCAAGGAAGAGTGAGGTACTCACCCCTAAGTAATTTAGAGGATGTGCATGAGGGAATTTTTAACGCAGGAGAATTTCAGGAGAAAATAACACCATCCGCATCTCCTCGCAGAACCCCCATTAATGCCATAGGTCAGAATTGCGAACTTGCTAAAGCTCAAGCTTACTTAACACCAGTGCCTAATGGTAGTTTTGCAGAAAGTCAGCAATATGCAGACAGAGCATATGCAAGTTGCATGGCTAACCAACCAGTTCCAACTCCACCAGTTGCCTCACCATCTGTTAATACAGGAATATCTCATTTTCTTAAAGGTCAATGGATTGAGAAAGGCAATACAATGTGTAGATACGATGATGGTACTGTTTTGAATATGGGTTCAAACATTTGCCCTTTATCTCGCTAATTTTTACTTTAAAAGCAAAAAGTATATGGAGCATGTAATGTGTAAACAAGCATTGCTTATTATTGTTAAATAACACCCTTAACATATTGAATTGAGAGGTAAGTTATGGCAAAAGAAAAGCTATATGACAGAAGAAGTATTGGCGGAAAAACAATACTTTGCATATTATTTATTTTTATTACATCAATTGGTCATGCATATCCAAATGGATTTGATAATTCTGACTGGTATAACCACTTAAGAGCGTTCCTTACTATTTTATCTTTTATTTATCTTAGCAATCGCATACAAAACATTCATAACCATATTTGGAATCTTGAAGGAGAAATAGATTACTACGAACGGACATATGGAAGGATTCCAGACAATACCTAGATTATTAAGGAAATCTAAACTACATATTTTCTCCTTAAATTTTCATCTATGGCCAACGCCGTATGCTTCATATAGGGTAAATGAAATTCAGGACATATTTC
Organism: uncultured Pseudomonadota bacterium; assembly: GCA_903833595.1. Lineage (GTDB taxonomy): Bacteria > Pseudomonadota > Gammaproteobacteria > Burkholderiales > Methylophilaceae > Methylotenera. The sequence goes on along the minus strand of CAILFU010000168.1, from coordinate 25,913 downwards.
AATGACAATAAAAATTCGCAATTGTGTTTTTGGCTTTCGTTGTGCTCAAAAGTGGGATGAGATGAAAGAAACATCTCGTGATGGTGTGCGCTTCTGTAAGGAATGTGAGAAAGATGTTTATCTAATCTCAAGCAAGGATAAGCTCCTAGAAGCTATAACATTAAACAGGTGTGTTGCAATAGAAGTGCCTAAGGATTTGGAGTCACCCCCTAAACAGAAATCTGAAAAGATACTTGGGATGCTTGCAAGCTATGAAGAGAGCTATGGTGAACCAGAGCCTAATGCTGAATATAGGAAAAGATTACGTTCAAAATAGGTAAGCCGCTTTCAGTGGTCGCTGAGTACTTATTAGCAAGCCCATTAAATATTTCGCTTATTTAAAACTTTTTGACTGAGGTATTTATTTTTTTACAATTACCAGATACTCCTATGTTCAACGCCAATCCATTAGATTTCTGAGTAAAAGAACTTGAACCAATTAATTCCCCAGAATTTCTATCTATCACTATGCGTGTGCTGCGTGGGTTTTCTACTCGGCCTTCGTTACCAGAGTAAGTGTTTTCAATGTCCCATTTATTTTCATCGCTATTATCAGTGATAGTTTTTCCCAGTTCTTGCTTGAGAATAACAGACAAACTATTTGCAACCTCGTCTGCTGAGGTTATGCCTATGTATTTTTTACCAGCCCCATAATCCATGACTTCAACGATGGCACTGCCTTGCGTATCCCTTACATCACCATTAGAAAAAGTAACTTTAACCTTGATGTCACATGAGAGCTTTAACTCAAGAGCACTTGCGGTTGAACTAAATAGAAACATAAAAACTACTGCACTTATGACTTTTATCATATAAGTTATCCAAAAAAATACTGCTAAATAGGCATCCCACCACAATTAGGATTGCATTTTTAGGTAGAGTTTTCTTAATTTTTTACCAACGCTTCAATAGGATAGCTTACTTTCTATAAAAAGAGAGTATTGTCTATTAATATTTGGTATTAGGTTTCTCAAGGAATATTCCGATGAAGAAAATACTATTAATTCTTTTATTAGTACTTTGCTACTTCCCACTGCACTCTATGGGGGAGGAACAAAAAAATGAGATCGGTAGCCAACAAACTAAACAGCAGCAACTTGATATGCAGCAAAGAAGAGATGAATACCTTAAATTAGCGAGAGAATTAAAGGAAAGAGAAGCACGAGAAAAGGATTTAGCTGCTAAGGAGCAACAAGAGCAGCAACAGAAACTGAAAATTCTTAACGATGAAACAATGACTAGAAATATCAAGGATGCGTATAAATTCCAGCAAGATGAAAATAAATCACAACAATGTGCCCAGAAGAGGCAAGATGCACTCAATAATTGTCAGCGAAACTGTGGGCTAACTTCTGGAAAGAATGAAAAAGATAATGATTGCATAAGCTCATGCTATAAATATTTATCGTACGATTGTGGAAGTTTCCGTTAATGGGTACCTTACCTAATTTATTGAATTTGATATAAATCAACCAGAGTTAATATATTTGTATGTTTACTGTAAATTCGCTTGATAGTTCTTCAGGTAAGGGGTAGTGTTGAACTGTTGTAAAGTATTATATCTATCAATTTTTGCCATAAGGAGCTTAGAATGATTATTGAACTTTTAACACCATTAATGCTAGCAACTGCGCCGATGCGCATTGACGTTGCAGCGCCTATGTATGACCATCAATTGCAAAAAAATACTACTGTAGCATGGCAGCAAGTGACAATGAACGGCACTCAAACATATGACTACACTGGTAGACCAAATGATGCTGATAACGACTAATTAAGTTAGTGAAAGCCTGACGTGCTATTAGTTTTAACAGCTTCTTTTGATGGTACGTCAGATTTACTTTTTGAACAAATCAATGAAAAAGCATTCAGATTTAATTTTGATATTTTTGAAGAGTATGAAGTTGAATTAACGCCAAGCTATTGGAGAATTAAGAATCCAGCTGGGTTAGAAATAACGTCCGAAACTGCATCCCATTGTTTTTGGTGGAAAGTTACAAATTATCAAGCTCATGAAGATGATTTTGTAAATGAAGAAGTTAAATATGTTTTTAGAGAGATATATAACTGGTTCTTTCACCGCAATCTAGTCAAGGGAACCCCTTCAGATTTTCATAACAGGAACGGCAAAATACATATCTTGTCCGTAGCACAGAATCACTTCCCCACCCCCGAGACATTTACTGGATGGGGTTTCAAAAAAGCACCAAATCTAAAAAATAAAAATGTTGTAGCTAAGTCTTTATCTTCAGGACTGACAACAACTAATCACACCTTATTCACTACCGCCGTAGATGTTAATAAACTTAACCCAGAGTTCCCTTGGTACTTACAAGAAACCATTGACGCTGAATATGACACTACTATATTTATTTGTAATGGTAAGTCATTTGCATTTCAGAGGAGTCGTAAAGACTTGAAGGGATTAGATTGGCGCTCAGAACAAGACTTTAAAGATACAAAACAATGGAATCTTAGAGAGTTAAGTGCAAAAGAGAATATTGCTATTGATAAATTCTGCGCTGACCTGAAAGTTAATTGGGGGAGAATAGATTTTCTAGAAAGAAATGGAGAGTTAATCTTTCTTGAATATAACGCTAATGGGCAATGGGTATTCCTTGATTACGAAAATAAAGTGGGGCTGGTTAAAGAGGTATGTAATTATTTAAGCACAAATTAAATGAATAATGAGTTAGAGGGACTGCATCCCAACCTAACGCTGTGACAGATACGATAGGCAGGTACCATTACCCGACCACCATCACCATATAGAAAATACCCCCCCACCCTATTTATCTCAGTTTGTTTAGGCGTATAGAATGACGGCTTGAGGTAACATTAGAAGCATATCGCTCACACGGGAAATATAGAAGAGTTAAACTAATTGGGGTAACTTTGGGGGTAACTCTATAACACTAAATTAGTAAACCACTATATATAATTGATTATAGGCGATTGTTTGGGGGACTCTTTCCCACCACTCAAGACGCCCCTTTCGAAAGATTGGGGCGTTTTCTTTTGTCGACGCAGTGACCTAGCAGTCAATTAACTACATTTTAATTTTAGCTTTCACATTCGGACAAATTGTCCGAATGTGTACTGGCTTCGTTTAAGCATTAGTTCATAAGATAAATATGTTCACGTTACGTGAACATTAATTTTTAATGAACAAAAGTGTTGACAATCTTGTTCAATATGCAATAATGTTCACGTAACGCGAACATTATGAATTATTAAACAAAATGAAAATACTTAAAACAGAACATCTAATATTAGCAAGAGCTTTAGACGCTTTGCAACAAACTACGGGGATCAATGGTCGTATAACCGACATTGAACCCGAGTTTGCAAAAGGCATGCGTGGTGATGCTACAGTTGAATTAACAATAAATGGCAAGAACCTTATTGTCATAGCAGAGATTAAGCGAGTAGATCGCTTTGCACATATAGCTGAACTAAAACACCGTCTAGGTCCATACGGCGAACAATTAATGCTTGTCGCCCCACGTATTACAGAAGAAATGGCAGATAAATGCCGAGAGCTTGATTTGCAATTTATAGACACCACAGGCAATGCTTACCTGAAAGGACATGGCATATTTGTCCTCATAAAAGGACAACGCCCAAATGACACCTTCAAGCTAGACAGACCCGAAGGCAAAAGAGCTGTAACACCCACCAATTTAAGAGTTGTATTTGCACTTTTATGCAAACCGACTTTGCTGAATGCTACTTATAGAGATATTAATGACGTGGCCGGAGTGGCACTTGGAACAATCGGATGGGTACTTTATGACCTTGATGAAAGAGGTTATACCATTGGTGAAAAGGCCAAACGCACTATGCTTGAACGTAACAAACTAATACAAGAATGGGTGACTAACTACCCTATAAAATTACGACCAAGGCTTAACGTAAGAAAATTTAGGGCACCAACACCCGACTGGTGGCATGCAGTAGACGCAAAGCAATATGGTGCGCAATGGGGTGCAGAAGTCGCAGCAGAAAAACTAACTGGCTACTTACGCCCACAGACATGCACGCTTTATTTTCATAACGCTGACATACAAAAGAATATGACTCGAATGGTAGTAGACCAAAAGCTAAGAGCAGACCCTCAAGGGGACATTGAGTTTATCGACGCATTCTGGGATTTCAAAGATGAGCCACCTGCAGACACTGTGCCACCAATATTAGTATATGCAGACTTACTAGCAACACTTGACCCTCGAAATTTTGACACAGCAAAAATTATCTACGAAAAATACATTGAAAATGCCTATGACTAAGCCCATTAGAGCATTAGATCCGATGAGAGTAGCTGTAATACGTGAAGTTTACAAAGCCGCTCAAGTGCTAGATTTTGAAATATTTATGATAGGTGCAACAGCAAGAATAATACTGCTGGAACATGTATTTGGATTAAGTGCTGGTAGGACATCTAATGATATTGACTTTGCATTAGCAATCGAAAACTGGACTATGTATGAAAAAATTAAAGCATACTTAATTAATGAATGTGGCTTTACACAATCAAATGGCAAAATTCACCAACTCTTTTTTAATACTGCCGAACAACAGCATGCATATGAAATAGACTTAATCCCTTTTGGCGCAATTGAAACTACACCTGATACCATCAAATGGCCGCCAGAGATGTCAGTAATTTTAAATGTTGCCGGATATAGAGATGCGCTTAATGCGGCGATAAAGTTAGAACTAGAGCCAGACCTAACCATTTCTATAGCATCACTACCAAGTATTGCAATACTCAAAATATTTGCATGGGTGGATCGTAGGCATGACTCCAAATCAAAAGATGCAATTGATTTGGCCGCGCTTTTAAGGAGTTATCATGAAGCAGGAAATGAGACTAGAATCTACGAAGATAATATTGCAATTGCAGCACTAGAAGCAGCAGACTATGACATTGAATTAACAGGCGCTTGGTTGCTTGGCAAGGATGCATCAAAGATGGCATCTCAAACAACGAAAGAACAGATACTTACAATAATCAACGGTGAAAAAAGAAGATACCTCATTCAAGACATGGCAAAAGAATTAAAGGCGATGGAAAACCCACTGCATCATTCAGAACGCCTGTTACAACAATTTATAAATGGCTTCTCAGCCTAGAAATAATTATTAGAATAAAATATCTCATGACTGAAATGCATAATCACAGGGTTGAGGGTTCAAGTCCCTCTTTCACTACAAAGACAGCCCTTTCGAAAGATTGGGGCGTTATCTTTTGTGCGATTTTTCGATTAGCGACCACCCTGGTAATTGCCTCATAAAATGTTGTATTTATAAGTGAAATTTTCTTATTATGTACTAAAGAATTTATACATTACAATATGCTGATAATGGATAAATCTTTAAAAGTAATTGATTTTTTTTGCGGTGCTGGCGGCTTCTCAGAAGGGTTCAGACAGCAGGGTTTTAGTATCATAAAGGGGATTGATTTTTGGCAAAATGCCTTAGATTCCCATAATCTGAACCATCATCTGAACGACACCATTCAAAACGTACTAGACTTTTGGGGTAAAAGTTCAGACGATGTTACCGATGCAATCAAACTACCTGAGGCTGAAGTAATTATAGGTAGCCCATCTTGCGTCTCTTTTTCGATGTCAAATAGAGCGGGGAAAGCCGACAAAACAGATGGTGTAAAGTTAATCAAAGCTTTCTTAAGGGTTATAGCAATTCAAAAAAGTAAGCCTAACTCTGTGCTAAAAGCTTGGTACATGGAAAATGTCCCAGAATCGCAATCTCACATTAAAGCCCAATATACTTTTGAAGAGTTAAATTTGAAAGAGTGGGCTATATCTTTGAGGAAGAATCCTAAGGACGTAGTACTTTATATTAAGGGCGAAGTCCTTAATGCTGCAGACTATGGTGCACCACAAAATCGCAGACGCTATGTAGTTGGTGAATGGATTGAAACTGGTGAATACCTGCACCCAGAAAAAACTGTTACTCAGCAAATAACAGTCGGGGAAATACGTTCATCAATACCTGCCCCAAATTTTAAACTTGCCAAAAATCCATGTGAATATTCTTTTACAGATCCGAATTATCCTTCGCTTCAGGTTTCCTTAAACGAGATGACTGATCATTTCTACGACACTGGGTTATATAAGATTGAATGGGAAAAAGCTGAGCATTGTAAAGTTAATCATCCTTATATGGGCAAAATGTCATTTCCTGAAATTGAAACTAGAAGCTCTAGAACTATTATGGCAACTCGCTCGGCATCAACACGTGAAGCTATTATTTTCAAGTCAGAATACAATCGGGTTGGAAATGGTGAATATAGACTACCTACAATCCGTGAGATTGCCACTTTGATGGGGTATCCTTATTGCTATCAATTTGTTGGCTCAGAATCGCAAAAATGGAAACAAATTGGAAATTCAGTTTCTCCTCACCTGAGCGCAGCTTTAGCTAAGGCAATTAGAGATAAAGTCGGATTGGCTCCAGTTTTTTTACCTAATTTTGATAAATTTAAGGGCCTAAATGAGAAAGTATTTAATTTAAATACCTTTTCAGAAAGAAAGTTTGATAATCCCAAGCGTAGAGCCATTAATTCACGTTTTAGAAGACACCCACTTAAACAAGGCAATATGACTGTAGATTTGCTGAACTACCATCCTATAAAAAATGATAGCGTTGGTAAGAAATGGTATGTAGCAGCTTTTGCAGGCACTGGGTTAAATCACAAAGTTAAAGTTTTTAATAGTCATGATATAAACAAAATTGAGAAAATACTTGTAGGTCATTTTCCACAATTCCATGATTTTAAAATGAGGATTTTTGAATTAGATATACCAAAAATTAACTCTAATAATCAAGCAATCTATGAAGAAGATTTAAATCTTGAAGATATAAAAAATCCAATTAACAGAGTAAAAGAAATAAAGAAAATCATTCAAACATTCTCTGTAGATCAAATTAATAAGCCTGTGCCAGCTTGCGACCTTTTTCCTAAAGGTTTTGTACCAGTTTCTCAGATTATGGCATCGTACGCACTTCATAAACTAACCTAAGGAATCTTATGGACGCCGTCAGCAGGGAACAAAAGTTGAGAGAGTTAATGGATACTCAAAAACCAATCAGTACTAAGCCACTTGTTTACAAAAGTCAAATGGCTGAGCCGCATCCCGTTTATAAAATTCCTGTGGAATACTTAATTTTCAATCAATTCAATGGACGAATTGGTACATTCGTAAAACAATTTGAAAAATTACACTCCCCGATAAATGCTTCTGACCCCGAGGGTGAAAAGAAAATTGTTGAGTTCCTGATGAATTCCAATAAGAGCCGCAATGAAGAAACCTTAAAAGACCTTGATGAGAAGGGTCAACTTGAGTATGGCATTGTTACTCGAGATGGGGTGATTGTAGACGGCAACAGAAGATGTATGCTTTTAAAGAAAATTGCTGAAAGAAATCACACCTCCCCTACATACTTTACAGCAGTGATATTAGATGAGACGATAGAATCGAATCCAAAGGAAATTAGAAAACTAGAAACCATCTTCCAAATGGGTGTTGATGCTAAGGTAGATTACAGCCCAATTGAAAAGTATCTAAAGTGTAGAGAATTAACTAATGATGGTTTTAGTATTAGTGAAATTGCTAAAATGATGGGGGTTAAAGACCCCGAAATTGCTAAGTATTTAAAAATACTGGAGTTAATGGATCAATATTTATTATCCATTGATAAGAATTATGACCAGATGTATCGGCTCCTAGATGAAGATGAGGTCGAAGGTCCATTTACTGACTTGGTAAGCTATTTAAAATCACATGGCGGCCAAGATGGCAGATCAATTCAGGGGCGAGATTGGCAGCCTGATGCCACAGACATCGAAGATTTAAAAGCAGTTTATTTCTATTCAGTACGCGCTGGATTTGGTGCACATGATTTAAGAATTTTAGCTAATCCTAGTAAAGGGCAAGGCCTTTTTAATTACGGTGAATTATGGAAAAAAAATTCATCAAACTTTTTTTCAGAAATTGAGAAAATTCAACAAGAAGAGCCCTCACTAAATCAACTCTGCCAAGAACACCCTGAGGAAAGTCCTGAGAACTTAATAAGCGGAAAGGAACGTGATTACAAGAATTTAGCCAAACCAATAGTTAAAAAACTTAAAGGAATTGCAGAAGAGACCGTTAAAGATCAGGCAGAGAAAGATAGGCCGATTGAATTAATAGAAAGGGCTCTACGAACATTGGAACAAGTTGATACCACATTGGACAGCTTTAAGGGTGAAGATGTATATGATATGTGTCACGACATTCGTAAATTGGCGGAAGCTTTTATAAGAGACTTAAAAGATAAATAAACAATGTCAGATGCCACTATAAGTGCAAGTAATCCGCATGGAGAGCTATTATTCGAGGTTAATGGAGACTTTATTTCATTAACTTTATCTCCTCGCTTTAGAGCTAGCATTACCGCACTAAATGGAAAGTTAGTATCTGATAGTCGTGTGCAGTTTCCATATCTGGATGGAGGTCAAGAAAAAAAATACGCCGAAATTGAAAGATTTTTTATTAAATTTGGCATTAATCTTTTACAAGACACTACGGTAAAAGCGCTTCTTCAACTACTGAATGATGAGAATTTAGCGTTTCAAGAGTTTTCTCAAAAAGCTAAAAGTATAAGAAATAATGAACACTCCATTCCGGATTTTAAAGAGTTCACGGAAATTATTCATAACCTGTTCAAAGATAGAACATTGTATGATTTACAATTATTGTCAGCATATCATTTAGCATTTTCGCAAAACGCCTGTAATTTTTCTGTGCCTGGCACTGGAAAAACCACCATGGTCTACGCTGCATATGCTTATTTAAAAAACCTTTCCAAGTCAAATCCGCAATACAAAGAGAAACATGTAAATCGCTTGTTAATTATCTCTCCATTGGCTGCTTTTTTCCCATGGAAAGATGAATATAAAAAGTGTTTTGGAGTACCACCAAAATACAAAGAAATGGTTGGTTTGACCTCTAAAGAAAGAACTGCCATTTTTCATTCTTCTGAAGAATTTGAATTAATCCTAATTTCCTATCAAAGTGCAGCAATTAGTGAAGATGACATTATAAATATTCAGGATTACCTGAAACGACATGACGTTATGCTCGTGTTAGATGAAGCGCACAAAATTAAAAATACAGATGGTGGGAAGATAGCGGAGGGGATTAAAAATTTATCAAGGTATGCTAAAGCCAGGGTAGTTCTAACAGGGACCCCTGCCCCAAATGGTTATCAGGATTTATACAATTTATACAAATTTATATGGCCAACTAAAAATATCATTCCATTTCCTCTGCCTTATTTAAGGGAGATGAGTGAATCAATAAGCCCTAGCATAAAAGCCAATATTGAAAAGCTTACAGACTATATTTCACCCTTTTTCATTAGAATCACTAAGTCCTCTTTAAAGGATTTACCAATTCCGGTTGAGCACAAACCAATAATTATTCCTATGAACGAATCTCAAAGAATAATATATGAATATATTGGAAATAAGTTTTTATCGGGCGATGTTGACTCTTTAGATGCTTTGCTCAAAAGGGCTGGAATCATAAGGCTACTTCAATGTGCCTCTAATCCAGCATTATTAAGTGAGGCTATTGACGACTTAATGTTGGCCGGAACTCAATATGGTAAACCCATTACAGCTGATCAAGATATTCTAGATGCCGTCAACAAATATAACACTGAAGTTCCCAACAAATATATTGTCGCAAAAGATTTAATCCTAGACCTAACAAAATCACCAGGCCCAGATGGCAAGGTAATTGTTTGGATGCTATTCATAAAAAGTATGCATAGATTCAAAGAATACTTAGAAAGTTGCGGAATCTCATGTGAGTTGCTTTATGGTGCAGTTCCTAATGAAAATGAATTCACTCCAGAAGACGTTAAAACTCGAGAAAAAATTATCAAATCTTTCCATGAAGAACAATGCCCATACAAAGTTATTATTGCTAATCCATTCGCAGTAGGTGAATCAATATCACTTCACAAAGCTTGCAGAAATGCAATTTACTTAGAAAAAAACTTCAATGCAGCTATGTATATTCAATCGAAAGACAGAATTCATAGATACGGCTTAAAAAAAGATGACAATGTTAACTACTATTATCTACTTTCAGAAAAAAGTATTGATGAAGCAATACACGAGAGGCTATTGATAAAAGAAGAAAGGATGCTTGATTTAATAGAGAGAGAACCTATTCCACTTCTTGATTTAAACACTGGCGATAGCGGTGTTGAAGATGATGACTTTAAATCTATACTAAAACATTATTATGATAGAAGAAAATAGTCAGTTAGGCTCAATAACGGCTATTGATTATCTCTTAAATTTAGATGGGATATCTAATTCGGAATCTATTGAATCTTTGTGTGCAGCATCTTCAGGTTACTTTCGCTCGAAGTCCATTTTTTTGAGCACTCTGAATTTGCTTGAAAAAATGGAATATGTCGACATTTCTGGGAATAAAGTTTTAAAAAAAAAGAATTTTAATAGAACAGCCTTTCTATTTAACTTTATAAGTTATCTCGACCAAATTCAAGTTCTTAATAGACTATTTTCCCCATCAAATCTAAAGTTAGATTCAAGTAATAATCAATATTATGTTTTCACTAATTCAATTAGTTTAGAGTTAAGCTCAATTAGAAATTTCCTAATTGATTCTAAATTTCTCATTCAAGATTCATCTGAATATAAGCTTTATATCAATAATGAATTTAAAAATACAACTGAAGATTTTATATTTCCGTTAATTGAAAAAGAATCTATAAAAAGAGGGTTAACACCAGAAGGTCTTAAAAAAATATTAGCGGCACAAGAGCAGCATGGGCTTGAGGCAGAGTTGTTTGTTCTGGCATATGAAAGAAAAAGACTTTCAAGCCATCAGAGAGTTAATAGCATTCAGCACGTTGCGGCATTTAATGTAAGTGCCGGCTTTGACATTTTGTCATTTTCTACAAATCATTCATATGTATTAGATAGGGAAATTGAAGTTAAATCATATACAGGAAGGCCGGAATTTTATCTTAGTAAATCTGAATACGACAGAGCTGAAAAGAATAAAAATGGTTATTTTATTTACTTAGTAGATAGAGACAAAATGGAAATCGAGAATTACAATCCAGAAATTATTGAAAATCCTTTTGATAGCCTGAAAAACTCTAAGAACTGGGCGTGCACTATCGATAAATATTTTTACTGTTCGCTTACCTAGAAATGTAATTTATAGCGACACAGCCCCTTTGAAACTCACCCAAATACAAACCACTGCTGAAGACCACCGCATTGCTAAGCTTGCGGCCTTTGCCATTGCTTTACACATGGTTGAGGCGGTTATTCCATCGCCCTTGCCTGGGGTTAAACCGGGGGTGGCTAATATTGTGACTTTATATGTGCTGTATCAATATGGGTTTGCCACGGCGGCGTGGGTAAGTATTTTGCGGGTATTTGCCAGCAGCTTATTGCTTGGGCAGTTTTTAACCCCCACCTTTGTGCTGAGCTTAAGTGGTGCGGTGCTGAGTTTAGCGGCGCTATGGCTGACCATGCATTTACCTAAAAGATGGTTTGGGCCTGTATCACTGAGCATATTTGCGGCGTTTGCCCATATTGCCGGGCAGTTAATTGTGGTGCGCTTATGGCTGATTCCGCATGCGGGGGTGGCTTATTTGGTGCCGGTATTTGCCTTGGCCGCGTTAATTTTTGGCATTATTAACGGCTTTATTACGGCTAAATTACTTAAACACAAAACTGCTTAATATAAAAAAGAGCGGCATGGCCGCTCTTTTTTTATGCCCTACTCCCTATTCAAACGCCTACTCTATGAGTTCACGCCATATTGCGCGCTTACTTGAGAAGCCTGATGGGTTTTGGTTAAATTTAGCATTGGGCACCAATGCTGGGGTTGGATTATTAGCAGTAGTGACTGAAACTACCGGTGCACCAGCAATATACACCACGTTAATACCCACCGGCGGGGCGTTAGTTTTAGATGAGGTAATGGTTGAGGCATCAACTGACCCGCCTGTTTTGGCGTTAAAGTAATTGACCCAACCATACCCACCTGGCGAGCAGACGGTATTTGATGGCACCGTGGTAGGCACAACTAATGTCCCTGAAACTAATCTCGCCGATACATTTTGCCGTTCACCACTATCAGGTAAATTAACGTACCAACCATTGCCCGTGGCAAAATCATTGGTCGTGTTATAAGCAGAGGTTCTTGAAGACCCTGAGGTTACCAAGGTTTCCGGGCTTAAATAATTACGCACATTAGCAAATGCTGTGCCTGAATCTTTAATGGCGTACAGTGTTTGTTGTTGCGTATCGGTTAAATCACTCACCTCCAGATATTTACCCGTGCCCACAAATACCACTGGGTAATTATTAATCTTGCCAATCTCTGGACGAGTCGTAATAGGTTGTGCAGTACCGCCGCTATCTTTTACTGTGGCTAGTAAGAATGGATTAGTACCACTAGCCGCCGCTGAATTAATGTCAAAGCGCCATACGTTACCTAGCAAGTCTCCGCCATAGGTATACACCGTTTCATTATTTTTGCTTGGTAGCAATACATATGAAGCGATTTTAGCCAGACCACTCGGCGTAGTAGCATCACCCACGCCCGTTGGAATTTTACTAATCACGGCACCTGTCATGGCATCTAACACATAGAGAAACCCTTTGCCCGGGTTGCTACCCGTTGTGTTGTTGTAGCCAGAGGTTAATAACACCACCCAACGCCCTTGAGGCCAAGCACTTGCAGAATCGGCCCTGAGCTTAGTAATAACAGGGTTGCCAAAGCTGTAACCCAAATCATTATCAGAGGTTGTGTCAAATTCCCATAATAGTTGCGGCGTATTGCCCGTTACATTTAAAGCATAATAGCCTTTACCACCGCCATTTAAACCGCCGACTAAAATAGTTCTCCAGTTACTAGAGCTGGCACACGTTGAGGTACATACATCGGAAACCGTTGTGGTGCCGTTAACGTAATTGGTATGCATCGTAGAGTAATTTCTATCTGCCAGTTTCCACAAATTAGGAATGACCATACTTGGAACATAAGCCCAACGCTCGGTACCATCTACTGCATTAAATGCATGTAGCATGCCGTCATTGGTACCGATATACACGGTACTAGAACGGCTGGTTGTTTTAAAGCCGGCATAACTCGCTTCTAAATAATCAAAGTTAGGCTGACCGACATATACCGGCGCTGATTCCAACGCATCCCCCATGACTGAATCGCGATAGCGGAATAAACGATCTTCAGGGTCATTGCTATCACTCATCTCATAGCCTTTTTGGCCGCGAATGTATCTGACTAACTTATCTTCTTTGGCATTACTTTGCATAGTTGAGTTTAAGGATGACCATTGACTTAGGTTAGTGCTCAAGAATGCGCTTTGGAAATACGTTCTTTGTGAAGCACTTAAGTTGGAATAAGTAAAGTCGGCCAGTACTCCACCATTATTCATCTTAATGGTGCGACTGTCTGTAGTGTCTCTTACGGTAGGACGTAGCGTACCTGTACACGCTATCGGCACCTCAGTTTTACAACTTGTACCATCCCATATGCTAGGCGAGCTACAGCTTGCCGCACTTGGTGTGACGCAGTAATAACGCGTACTACTGCCTGAAGTAGCTGCAGCAATTGAGCTGGGTGATGCGCACGAAGCAGTCACGACATCTTCCACACACCATGTGGCCGCTTCACTGACAGCCCCCGAAGTGAGGTTAATGGTACGTGACTCTAAGTTGCCGGCCCATTTGACAGTGGTGTAACTTGCCACATAAGCAAAGTTATCTCCATCAACCGGGTTCAGCGTACTGGTTGCCGCTGCCGCACCGGCACCCACTTTAGCGTTAATTTGTGAAAGTGCATCTGTTAACCCTTGCGTTAATTCTGCTGGATCTCGGGCACTAAAATACGTCCCTTGACCATTGACGGCCGCATGCCACAGATCATCAATTCTTTCTTCTGCAGTATTGGCAATAGGGTTTGGCCAATTAACGGTGGGTGAGCCAAAACCATTTTTAAGATCGTAAAAATCACCAGATGTGGCTGTTTTGTAGTCGTTAGAATATAACAACGTACCGTTAACGCCTAAGCCAAGTGTAAAAGTAGTCATGTGCTGTTTAATGTTGTTATCTGTGCCGGTTACAAACACATTATTTGCGCAAACATCCACGCCAAGTACCCCGGTACAATTACTCAGGCTAGTATCTCGTAAATCAGTATCGTAGTAATACTTAGCAACGTCTGCCAGTGTGTCTGAATAAGCGGTTGGCCCTTCATACATAGGTCGTGGCGTGGTTGATGTTGGCCCCGCATCTCTATTGCCAACATTACTGCCGGTTAACCCTTTAGGGCCATATAGCAACGTTTCATCATTAGTATTCCAATAGCCATCAGTAGAAAGAATGGTAAAGTTTTGTTGGCAAGAATATTGTACTGGGTCAACTGCGCCACTTAATTTATGCGCAAAAATTTGGCCGGTTTTAGAGAGTGCGCCACGAAGAGGGGTGTAGTGGATGGGGTTACACCCATCACATGGGTTTGCAGCGAATAGCTTTGAATACCAGAGTGTCTTATGCGCCGCATTGAAAGTGTCAATATGCAAAAATGTTGCGTTATCGGTAGCCCCCTTATCACTAATGGCATTAAAGCCCACGCGGTAGCGTGAATCAATAGCGCTAAAAGCGATACTCGCCCCCGTTTTCATGGCTTGCATACGGGTTTGGTAGTAAGTCCACCAATTGGCAAAGTTGGTCATTTCTTGTGCGTAGGTACAGGTGGCGCCTGTACAATCTGTACGTGCGGCCGATTTAGGGTAGCTGTTGTTGGTAGAAACAATATCTGTACGCGTAAATGAACCTGGGTACATTGCGGCAGATGCAGGCGTAGGGGCAATATAAGGTTGGCCAGAAGTTTCATTAGCCCCACCCGCTGGCCCAGTATTAGTCGTTACAGTAATATCGGCGGCCACTGTAAACCCAGCTGAACAAGCAGACGCACCCGCTGGCGCGGAGATGATACAAGTATCGCTGGTTGGGAAACTTGAATTGGGTGATTTAGTACAGGTAAAGCCATAGCCATTCACTGTAGAATTGTTAATAGTCGTATGAAGGTTATCTAATCTTGTACTGGCGGTATTGTTGTTGGATGATGTAAATGAGCTAGATTGGCCTATGAAAGTGCTACCGCATTTTATTGAAATAGTTTTATTTTTGCTCACAGCCGTTATTACAAGCCTACCATTTGCCGGCGCTACTGCCGCTGAAGCGGCAATAAAAGGCTGACCAGGATCAGCACCTACAGCAGGGGTAAAAAATTTAGTTGGATATCTTGCATTAGTATAGGTACCCATACGCAACCCCTGACAAGAACCCGCAGCTGGGGTTGCGGCAGTTGCATTTACGCTACTAGTACACCAGCGTACTTTTGCAGGGTAATTAAAAGTCACCGTTTGAGTTGTTTGGCAATTAATGAGTTTGGGCGAATCACAATATTCACCCGGTGCAATTGTGTAATAATGCGGCCCCCAACTACGAGCAGCTGTTGTTGGTGCAAAAGGTGAGCCCGTTGCCACAGTGCCACTTCCAGTAGACGTCACAGAAGGCCGTGACGTTGTATAGCTCTTACCATTCACTGTACCTGGCAAGATGTAATTGTTATTCCTTAAGCAATCGGTATAGGCGCCACTGGTACACCACTCCACATCAGCATATGACGTGACTAAGTTAGTTGAGCCTGTACTTTGTATGTTGTAAGCATCGTTTTTTACAGAAGTCCATGTCGTTTGGCTTGCCTTGCTCGTACCATCAGCATTCATTGCTGGTATATAACGAATTTCAGGGTTGTAATAGATGGCGTTAAAATCGCTACTTCTATAAGGCGGTTGATTAGCACAAGCACTATTATAATTGCCCGAAGTACTCTTACAAATACTGTCATTTACCCAATCTGGTAAGTAGTTTGAATCCATACTGCCAGAGTCATCTAGGGTGAACATCAAATTAGGTAACACATTGGTGGTGGTGGCGGTCGCCAATGGCACCGTCGCCAAATTAAGCGTAGCCGCATAGCCCCACATAGGCGCTAGCAAGCTGGCTATTAGTAGAAAATTTAAAAAATGTCTTTTAGGTAAATAATGTTTCATGATGAACTCCTAATACACAAATGCTTGTGTATAACTGACGGTATTTTTGGGGCCAGTAACTTTAACAGTAACTCGGTACATTAAGCTGTCACTTGCTGCTGCATTGAGGCAAGGATTGGATGCATCACAATTACTAAATGCATTGGTATCTTCACCCGGTGGGCCAAATAGGCAATTTGCCGAATTGGATGCGCCGGTATTTTTACACATGCGCTCAATTATGTAGCTAATGGTATTGCCACTGTTATCTGTACCCGCAGTGATGCCTGCGCCTGTGGCTAATTTTGAACTGGCATCCGCCAAGGTTTTAGGGGTGGTAGAATATATTGCATAATAACCATTCCCCGTGTTGTTAGTAGTTAGACTTGCCTGATTTGCGTTTAGCCAAGTAATAGCGGTTTCTACCCCACTATCGGCAGATATGGTGGCTGATTGTTTAAAGCCTAGATTACCTGCAATCAATGTATTGGTATCAACCGAGCGAATGAGTGCAACGGCGGCGAGTGACATGACCACTAAAGCGATCAGCGCGATAAACAGCACCACCCCTTTTTCTGCTCGGTAACTAAGTGGATGATGTTGAGTCATGTTCATGTGGAATTTTTCATTCATGATAGTTGCTCACTTTACAGGGTGTCTTTTGACCAAATCATGCTGCGAATAGGGATGATGGTTTCAAACACACGATAGCGATAATATTGCCAGTTGGTATCGTT
This sequence comes from uncultured Pseudomonadota bacterium, assembly GCA_903833595.1. Taxonomy (GTDB): domain Bacteria; phylum Pseudomonadota; class Gammaproteobacteria; order Burkholderiales; family Methylophilaceae; genus Methylotenera. The sequence continues at coordinate 8,946 of CAILFU010000168.1, read as the reverse complement.
TGAGAGATCTATTTTTGGCGCAGCATCCCAATCCGTATCATCCCATGCGCATGGGCCGTTATTTACTATACCTTTTGCCGTAGTGCATGTGCTAGGCAATGGCACTGGTGGTGTTTTTTCTAACAAACCATTGCGAGCGACAATCGCAATACGTAACGCTTTAATACGGTTGCGGTTTGCCGGGGTGATAGTCGGCCCCCATGTTGCACCAGTTGCATCCACCCATTGAACAACTTGATTATTATTCGCCGTGGCAGAAACCCCATATTGCGCTTGCATATTCACAATTTCTGCAACATTGGGGGATGTAGATGTGACGCCATTAATGGTTGAGGAGCGTTCTAGCTGATTTGCGGTATTGACTGAATATACATAGGTCCTCCAGCTACCTAAACAAGCGATGCTTGCTCCTGTTACCACGCCTGTGCCAACTCTTAATTTTATAACAGTGGTGCTTGATGGCGCAGTAGGAACTAGCAAGCCACCATCAGCACCGGAACCTTCAACCAAGATACAACTAGTACCGCTGGTAATGAGGGCGGTATCACCCACTGCGCAGCCCATATTATTTTGCACTGTGACTTCCATGGGCGAGGTGGCAGGGGAGGGTGCGCTAGCAATTACGACGGGTACGCCACCTAATGGTGTACTGCCATAGCGAACTGTAACTGAGTCACTAGCACCTGCAGCATTGCCGCCATCAGTAATGGTAATAGGAGAAAGATTAGTGCCAGAAGGGGTGAAAGTGGTACAGAGTAAGGGTGAATCTGTTTTGGCAAACACAGGTAAGCCATAACCCGCTAACTGCACGTCGCGCTGTACGTTATATAGCGCGATATTGCCATTAGTTTGCGCATCAGCTGTGCCGGTCGTGCTACGTTTTTGCCCTTCAAATACCGAAAATACTTGCATGATGACCAGTGTCACTAGCAAGCTAATGACAAGGCCGACTAAAATTTCAATCAAACTAAAGCCCGATTGTGTTTTAGGCGAACGTATTGAAGTGTGTGGGTGATGCATGTTAAGCCCCTCCGGCGATACGTGCGCTTGTGGTGACGTTATGTATTTCCGTTTCACCTGGCTGCTGCCAAGTCACTACAATCTGTACTTCCCCAGCTGCGAGCAGGGTAATTGAACATCTGCCATTGGGCAATTCTGGCACATCAGAATCAGAGGCTGCCACATTGGCTGGGTCGGCCCAAAGTAGCCCAAGTTTTTGTTGCGCGATATAACTTGCATCGGCACGAAATTTTGATGAAGTCGTATTACTCACCATGGCTGCCTGTAAACCCACCAAGGCAAGAATCCCCATAGAGAAAATAAGAATGGCAATGAGTGATTCTAGTATGACTACCCCTTGTTGCGAACGACGCCGCAAGCTTGCTATAGCCGTATGATGTTTAATCTTCATGATGTTTCCTCATTAGCACTTTCTGGGGTCTGTTGATGACAAGGTGGTAGAGGGATCACACATACGAATATTGCCGCCAACCCCAATCGTAATACGAAGCGGCCGATCTGCCGCAGCGACACTAGAATCGACATCTACTCGTGTAAACGGCGTAGGAGATACATTGACAGCACCAAGATTATTAAACACAACAGTAAATGCTGCATCAGTAGCAAGGGTGATGTCACCGGACGAACCCTCACCGACCGTACGGCTTTGTATGATGGCAGGACAAGTGCTATTGACGGTTTCACAACCTACCAACCAAGCGGCACCGTCACTTAATACAAATTGTACCGATACGTTTCTTTTAACAGCTTCGGCGCGCGCCACTTGCAAGCCATTCTGAATTGATTCTGCCGCAGTACGAATGCGCGTATTTTGAATCCATGCGCTGTAACTAGGCATCCCTATAGCGATCACAACAGCCATAATCGTCATGCCTATCAGTAATTCTATTAGGCTGAAACCGAGTGACTTGTTGTTAGGTAAGAACATTAGCAGGTACTGCCTTTGTTAGTTAACCAGCATGTACCGCCACTTGTCCCATCAAAAGTGGATGTTTTGGCATTACTTTCATTCACAGTGAAGTTAAAGTTGCCCATATGTTCTGAGGCCTTACCTGCCGCCTGAAGCGTGTAAGCCGTTGCCGTTTGTGCGGTACAGCTATAAGTAAAGTATTTAGCGCCACTGGCTGGCGCACAGTTTCCCCCAACATAAGTACGATTATCTTGATAATACTGTTCCATCTTCACCCTCAAATCGGCCAAAGTAGAAGTGGCTTCAGCCGCCTTGCCGCGCTTAACATAATCCACATAACTGGGCATTGCGATTTTAGACAAAACGCCAATAATCAGTACCACAATCATTAACTCAATTAAGGTAAACCCTTTTTGAGCTAAAACAATCTTGGTGCTATTTAATTTTTTGTCGAGTTGCATAGAGGTGCTGGTCTGCATGAGTTTCTCCAATTTTTACTTAAATTGCATCATGCACAGGCTAGTTATCAATGTCTAGTCTGAATCGATAATCGGTAAAATTTGGCCGATAAACGGTACTTTTGGATGCTTTATGTTAAAATTTGCTGAGATTTAAAGCAATCATGCTATAAATATTTAAATAGAGTGCTACTCAGCCGAGACTTTAAAATAGATGCAAAAAATAACTGCTCGCATATTACTATTGGCCGCAATTTGTTGCGTATTAAATAGCTGCGGCATTAAAGGTCCGCTGTATATTCCTGAGCACAAATACCCACAAACAACCCCAGCAAGCCAATAAAACCTGCTGTCTTTTTTAACACTCATAAGCCATCAATGTGAACCCTTTTACCCCTAAAAATAATATCTTACATGCCGAAAACGTAGCCCTGAATAACATTGCTAATGAATTTGGTACGCCCTGTTATGTGTACTCAAAAGCAGCCCTTATCAACGCGTTTGAACAATTTAGCGCAGGCTTCAAGGGCACGGATCATCTGGTATGTTTTGCGGTTAAATCTAACCCTAATTTAGCTATTTTGAACTTGTTTGCCAGCCTTGGCGCAGGCTTTGACATTGTGTCTGGTGGTGAATTAGCGCGCGTATTGGCCGCTGGTGGCGATCCGAAAAAAATCGTGTTCTCAGGTGTCGGGAAAACCGAAGTAGAAATGCAAGCGGCGCTGAATGCAGGTATTTTTTGCTTTAATGTAGAGTCAGTCAGCGAGTTACTGCGTTTAAATGATGTGGCCAGCTTTATGGGAAAAATAGCGCCTGTCTCACTACGCGTCAATCCAAACGTAGACGCAAAAACACATCCTTACATTTCAACCGGGCTAAAGAATAATAAGTTTGGCGTAGCCTATGAAGACGCACTCGATATTTACTCAAAAGCGGCAGCAATGCCCAACATTGAAGTACATGGTGTTGATTGTCATATTGGCTCACAAATTACCGAACTCTCGCCATTTTTAGATGCATTAGATCGGGTATTAGCCTTAGTCGACGCATTAGAAGCAAGAGGCATTCATATTCGCCACATTGATGCAGGAGGCGGCATTGGCATTTGCTATAGCGACGAAACGCCGCCTGAGTTTTCAGTGTATGCCACCGCTATGCGTGAAAAATTAACTGGTCGCAATGTGAAATTGGTGTTTGAACCTGGCCGTGCTTTAGTGGGCAATGCAGGCGTTTTATTGACTAAAGTAGAGTACTTAAAACGTACTGAAGCGAAAAATTTTGCCATCGTCGATGCGGCGATGAATGATTTAATGCGTCCAGCGCTCTACGATGCTTACCATGATATTAAAACGGTGCAGTCTCACAGTGCGCAACCAACCATTCAAGCAGAAACTTATGAAATTGTTGGCCCAGTCTGTGAGAGTGGTGACTTTTTAGGTCATGACCGCACCCTAGCCCTACAAGAAGGTGATTTGCTGGCTATCATGTCTGCAGGCGCTTACGGCATGAGTATGTCTAGCAACTACAACACCAGGCCGCGTGCTGCTGAAGTAATGGTCGATGGGAAACAATGTCACCTGATTAGGCAGCGCGAACAGATTGCAGACCTATTTGCTTTAGAGAAAATCCTACCCAATATGTAAACGAGTAAGTCCCTAAAAAAAACGGTTGCACACATTATTAACAGAGCGTAAATTCATGCTTCAGCTGAGTACAAAAACTTAACTGATGTGTTTATTCTAAATAATGCAGTTTTTATTGCAATTTAAGGGGAAGAAATGAGAAAGCTTTTATTAAGTTTACTGTTTGTCTTTGCTTTTAATGCTGTACCCGTTGCCTTCGCTGGTGAAGCATTACCAGAAATAGCACCTGTGGATGATCCGGTCATTCCACCACTAGATGCACCAGTTGTAGAATAAAACGTTTAAGTATTAAAAAAGGCGAAGCACAAGCTTCGCCTTTTTATTTGAATCTTACCCAATCCCTACTAATCAAAAATTACCGTCTTATTGGCGTACAGTAGAATACGATTTTCAATGTGCCAACGTACTGCTTTTGAAAGTACAATCCGCTCTAAATCTCGACCTTTTTGAATCAAATCTTCAACCTGATCTCGGTGTGAGATGCGATCAATATCTTGCTCAATAATTGGACCTTCGTCCAACACTTCAGTCACATAATGAGCTGTTGCCCCTATCAGCTTTACGCCACGTTCAAATGCACGGTGATAAGGCTTGGCCCCAATAAACGCCGGCAAAAATGAGTGGTGGATGTTAATAATTTGCTTAGGATAACGCGCTACAAAATTGGGCGATAAAATCTGCATATAACGCGCTAATACAATTAAATCAATTTGATACTGGTCAAACAAAGCAAATTGCTCAGCTTCTGCAGCTGCTTTATTATCTTTATTGACCTGAATATAATGGAAATCTACCCCATAAAATTTAGCTAAGGCTTCAGTATCGCGGTGGTTGCTGATAATAAGTGGGATATCACAAACCAACTCACCGTTTTTATGTCTATGTAATAAATCTGCTAAACAGTGATCATATTGCGAGACCATAATCGCCACGCGTAATGGTTTTTGTGAGAGATTAAGCTGCCACTGCATATTAAAGCGGCTAGCAATCGCTGAAAAATGTTGCTCAAAGTCGGTAGTGGGCAAACTAAAGCCTGCTAAGTCCCACTCAACGCGCATTAAAAATAGGTTATTTTCAGCATCTTGATGCTGATCAGCATGCAAAATGTTGGCATTGTGCTGATAGAGGAACTCTGCAATTGCCGCGACGATGCCTTTACTGTCAGGGCAAGTAATCAAAAGTGTCGCAGTATTTTTAGTGGCAGTATGGTTCATGTTTAAGCGGGCTCAAGTTCTAAATGGAATAAGCGTGTGCAAATTTAGGTTAATATATGCATTATACCTTAAGTTAATTTAACAAATAAAAAGTGCGTATGACAGAGAGTGATTCAAAAATTAAAATTAGCGCCGATATTGTATTGGCTAATCCACGGGGATTTTGTGCGGGGGTAGATCGTGCCATCATTATTGTGGAGCAAGCCTTAGAAAAATTTGGCGCGCCCATTTATGTGCGTAACGAGGTGGTGCATAATAAATTTGTCGTGGATGGCTTACGTGCCAAAGGCGCTATTTTTATTAAAGAATTAGATGAAATTCCAAGTGGTAACACGGTCATTTTTAGTGCACATGGCATTTCTAAAGCCGTCCGTCTTGAAGCTGAAGCGCGCGGACTTACCGCCTATGATGCCACCTGTCCACTGGTAACTAAAGTGCATATCGAAGTTGCAAAAATGCGTCAGGCAGACTTAGAGATTGTCATGATAGGTCACAAAGGTCACCCGGAGGTTGAAGGTACGATGGGACAGGCTGAAGTAGGGATGTACTTGGTAGAAACACCCGAAGATGTCGTAAAGTTAACGGTAAAAAACCCAGAAAAATTAGCCTTTGTCACCCAAACTACATTATCTATGGATGACGCAGCCTTAGTCATCAGTGCACTTACCACCAAATTTCCAAACATTCGCGCTCCTAAAAGTGAAGATATTTGTTACGCCACACAAAACCGCCAAGATGCCGTAAAGTTGATGGCTAAAGATTGTGATTTAGTCATTATTGTGGGTTCGCCGAACAGCTCTAACTCAAATCGCCTGCGTGAAGTCTCGGAAAGACAAGGTGTAGAAGCTTATATGGTCGATAATGCCAGCTATTTGCAAGCGGCATGGCTGGTTGGCAAGCACAAAATAGGTGTTTCCGCTGGCGCTTCAGCACCTGAGGTTTTGGTAAAAGAAGTGATCGCTCAGTTACAACAGTTAGGTGCAAACCATGTAGAAGAATTACATGGGGTCATAGAAAGCGTCGTGTTTCAATTGCCAAAAAATTTAAGCAATGCTAAAAGCACTAAAGTTTAGTGCTAACTGCCCCTATATTTAAACCGTGATATTCAAAACCCCAGTTTCTGCATTAGTGCTTATTCATACAGCCCATTTACAAGTGCTAATTATGGAGCGTGCAGATAAAGCAGGATTTTGGCAATCAGTCACTGGCAGCTTAGAAGCGGGTGAAACACCCCGACAAGCAGCAATACGTGAAGTACTTGAAGAAACTGGTTTGGATGCCACACGGTATGATTTACAAGATTGGCAGACTTCTAATACCTATGAAATTTATCCACATTGGCGTTACCGTTATGCACCCGGCATTACGACCAACGTAGAGCATTTATTTGCGCTTGAGCTCCCAAAAGAAATAGCCATTACACTAGCCCCTGATGAGCATGTGCAATATGAATGGGTTGATTGGCGAGAGGCTGCAAAGCGCGTCTTTTCATGGACCAATGTTGATGCCCTTAAAAGATTAGGTGAACGACATCAATTATCGTTATAAAATATGCGCTTTCTAAGCTTAAAGTAGCAAGGCTGTAAAGATGATGCAAGTATCCCCCATTAAATTTGAGAAATTTCAGGCTGTTGACGAAGCAGATTGTCAGCGCCGCATTATTGCTGCCAAGCAAAAATTAGGTTCGCGCTTAGTCATTCTCGGCCATCATTACCAAAATGAAAGCGTTTATCGCCATGCCGATTACACGGGGGACTCACTTAAATTATCGCGCTATTGCGAGACTTTAGATGCAGAATTTATCGTATTTTTAGGCGTGCATTTTATGGCGGAAGTGGCGGATATTTTAAGCCGCCCAGATCAAATTGCAATTCTGCCAGACCTTGCTGCTGGCTGTTCAATGGCAGACATGGCTAATTTAGCTAAAGTAGAACGTAGCTACCGCGAGCTCAATAAAGTACTTAATTTCGACGAAAAAATTACCCCCGTCACTTACATTAACTCAGCCGCCGACTTAAAAGCATTTTGTGGGGAGCACGGCGGCATTGTATGTACCAGCACCAATGCACCAAAAATTCTTGAATGGAGCTTTAAACAGCGCGAGAAAGTATTGTTTTTCCCTGACCAAAACCTTGGGCGTTGGTCTGGCCATAAAATGGGCATCCCCTTAGAGCAAATGCCGATTTGGGACCCCGATCAGCCGATGGGCGGGTTAACCGAAGCGCAAATTAAAAATGCAAAAATATTATTGTGGAAAGGTCACTGCGCAGTACATCAAATGTTCCGCCTGCAAAATATTACTAAATTTCGTGCTGAGCACCCTGACGGTCTTGTGATTTCTCATCCAGAAGCCCCTTATGAAGTGTGCTTAAATTCAGACTATGTGGGGTCAACTGAATATATTCTTAAAACGGTCTCTGATGCCCCTGCAAACACGAAATGGTTGGTCGGCACCGAACTTAACTTGGTCAATCGCCTGGCCGAGCAAATGAAACCGCAAGGTAAATTAGTGCAGTTTATGAGTCATGTCGTATGTGAATGCTCCACTATGGCCAGAATAGATCCGCAACATTTAGTTTGGGTGCTGGAAAATTTAGTAGAAGGCCGCGTTGTTAATCAAATTAAAGTGCCACCGCACGAAGCGAAACTTGCCAAACTCACGTTAGACCGCATGTTAGCCGCTTCTTAAGCGGATAGCTTTGTTAACATGAATAACAATCAGCCTTGTGCTTTGTGCGAACCCAGCCCCCATGAAATTTTATGGCAAGACGATTTTTGCCGTATCGTGCTATTAAATGATGCTGACTACCCTGCCTATTGCCGCGTTGAGCTAATTGCACATGTGAAGGAAATGACAGATTTAGCGCCCCCTCAGCGAGCTAGAATCATGAAGGTTGTGTTTGCTGTAGAAACTACGCTTAGAGAAATATTTAATCCAACTAAAATCAATTTAGCCAGCTTAGGTAACAAAACACCGCATGTGCATTGGCATGTGATTCCGCGCTTTGAAAATGATCAGCATTTTCCTAATTCACATTGGGGAGAAGCGATGCGTGATAATCATACGACCTTGCTAGACGAGAATAGCAAAAAAACTCTGAAAGAGAAATTGGCTACGCTGGTTGCCTGCGCTTTAACTGCTAGCTAATCACTAAGCGCTCTACTACTTTGTCATTCATTAAATGAGATTCAATAATCTCATCAATATCATCGTTATCCACGAATGTATACCAAATAGCTTTGGGATAAATCACTAAAAGTGGCCCTTCATCACAACGGTCAAAACACCCTGCCCGATTTATGCGTACTTTACTTTTACCATTCAAGCCTAATTTTTTAACACGAGACTTCATGTAATCAAACGCCTGTTCTGCGCCTTTATCCATACAGCAGGCCAGCCCATCTTCGCGTTGATTTAGGCAGAAAAAAACATGATGTTGATAGTGGTTAGTCATGGCTCGTTAATTTTTAATCTTAATGATTTTAAAGCGATATTACTCTGAAGCTAAGTTATCTTCTTTAGTGAATGTCCAAGTGCGGGTAATGCTTAAAATGTCTATTTCTTTGAGCACATCGTCAGGAAACCTAGCATAAGGCGCACCTAATTCTACAATGTGCCTAGCCGCTTCATCTAACACTTTATGCCCTGAACTTCGGTTGAGTTCAATCGCTTCAATACTACCATCTGCTTTAATAGAGAC